>JALWLM010000210.1 GCA_027084145.1 Crocinitomicaceae bacterium
TTTTCATATCATTCAACAATAAAATAATGTTGTCACTCTCCGGGTTTTCTTTTTCTAAATCTCGAATTTCTTTTTGAATTCGTTTTATTTCTAGTTCTAATTTTGACAACTTAAACGCCAAAATAGCTTCTTTTACTGCCAATTCTATTTTATCTTCTTCCGTATTGACATAAATTTTGTATTTATTTAGCCAATTGGCGCTTACTTCTTCTTTTTCTAATTCTATTTCTGCGATAAATTCTATTTCTTCTAAATTGTTTGTCCGCTTTAAATGTTCGGGTGTAAGTAATTGGCTTTCTTCCAGTGCACTCGCTATTTTTGTATAAAGGTTTTGATATAAGGGTGTTTTAAAACTCATTTCATCTTCATTTAAGGAGTGACAAATAAGTTCCGCAACACTTACTTCTGTTCCTTTTTCAACTTCAACAGCATGACTTCCATATAAAATCAAAATTCGGATTAGCTGTCGTTCAGAAATTCTTTCTTCCCTTTCTAAAGAATCTTCTCTCTTTACGATTGGTTTTTCCTTTTTTAACTCTTGTAAACCGGAAATTGTTTTAATTTCCTTTTTTATTTTCTTATCCCTTAAATTTTTAGCAATAACATCTGATCGTTTGTTTACTAAAGCCCCCAATATAACTTCTTCGTCTATTTCAAGTTTTTTAGAGAGCTCTTTTAGATAAACATCTCTTGTTATAGAGTCAGGGATTAATGCTATAGAAGCAACAATATCATGAATTAATTTAGAGCGTTTAATCGGATCGTTTTCTGTACCTTTTAATAGGATGTCCGACTTAAACGATATAAAATCTTGACTATGCTCTTCAATATATTTTTTAAGTTGTTCTTTAGAAACCGACTTTGCATAAGAATCAGGGTCTTCTCCCTCAGGAAACAATACAACCTTCACGTTCATTCCTTCCTCAAGAATAAGGTCGATTCCTCGAAAAGAAGCTTTTATTCCTGCGCTGTCACCATCATATAAAATGGTGATATTATTTGTATAACGTTTAATTAGGCGTATTTGTTCTGCCGTTAAAGATGTTCCTGACGAAGCAACTACATTTTCCACCCCCGATTGGAATAGACTAATAACGTCCGTATATCCTTCACATAAGTAACAAACATCCTTTTTTATGATTTCGCTCTTTGAAAAATATAACCCATATAAAATTTTACTTTTATTGTAAATTAAGCTTTCCGGAGAATTGTAATACTTTGCCGTTTTATCTGTACTTCCTAATGTTCTTCCACCAAAACCAAGAACACGGCCTCCGATGCTATGAATGGGAAACATTACACGTCCCCTGAAAAAATCATAATAATCACTGTCGCTTTTTGCCTTTGTTAGTCCTGTAGTTTTTAATGTTTCAAATTTATACCCTTCTTTTAGCGCTGTTTCCGTAAATGCCTTAGATTCATTTTTTGAATACCCCAGTTGAAATTTTTTAATTATTTCCTCTGTAAAACCCCTTTCTAAAAAATAAGAAAGTCCCACTCTCTTTCCTTCATCCGTATTCCATAAGTTTTCTGCAAAGTGGTTTTTTGCAAATTCATTGACAATAAAAAGATTTTCCCTTTCTGTTTGTTGTTGTTTTTCCTCGTCGGTTAGCTCTCTTTCCTCCGGTATTTCAATGTTATATTTGTTTGCCAACCATTTCAATGCCTCCACATAGGTCATTTGTTCGGCTTCCATTAAAAAAGAAACAACATTGCCTCCTTTTCCCGTAGAAAAACATTTAAAAATTTGTTTTGCCGGAGACACCATAAACGATGGTGTTTTTTCCTCTGTAAACGGGCTTAATGCTTTAAGATTGGACCCGGCTCTTTTTAAGTGCACAAATTCCCCTATGACCTCCTCTATACGAGCGGTTTCTATGATTTCTTGAACGATTTGATCGGGAATTCTCATGCTTATTTTTTATCGTAATCAATGATTTTTATTTTCTTTCCCCCCGGAGAATAAAACGACCATTTTCCTGTTCTTTCTCCATTAGTATATTGTCCTGTATAATGAATGTTCCCATTCGGATATTTAACCATTATTTCTCCGTCTCTAACACCGTTTTTATACGTAGTCATTGATAATTCTTTCCCTTCTTTTGAATAAAATAACCACACCCCGTCTCTTTTCCCTTCCTCATTTTTGTTTCCTTGAAGTTTTATTCTCTTTTCTTCCCCGGGATAATATTCGTAATAAACTCCATTTATTGTTTCACTCTCTGTTTTATTAGAAATTACTTTAAAATCACTTCCATCATGTTTAACAGTTGCTACCGTATCTGTTTCTAATCCCTTTTTTATTTCTACACCTTTATTTTCCTTTTCTTTCTCATTACTTGAATTGTCCGTACATGCACTAAAAAGAAAAAGAAACAAAGTGATATACCATATTTTTATTTTCATATGAGTTTGTTTTATTTTGTTCGTGTTACTGTATATTCTATCAAACCTAACAATGATTTTTTAGCCGGAGAATCATTTATTTCATCTATAATTTTTTCTGCTTTTTCTTTAAATATTAACATTTTTTCATGCGCATAGTCAATTCCTCCGTGATCAACAACCATCTGAATTGCCTTTTTAATTTTTTTAGGGTTTTCATTATGATTTTTAACGATGTTCATTAACTCTTTCTTTACTTCTTTACTTGAGTGATTTAGTGTATAAATCAACGGTAATGTCATCTTTTGTTCGCGAATATCAATCCCAGTGGGTTTGCCAATGTTGTCTGGAGACCCGTAATCAAAAATATCGTCTTTTATTTGAAAAGCCATACCTATATATTCCCCTAATTCTCTCATTTTCCCGGCTAAATCATAACGGTTTACACTTAAAGCCCCTACTTCACAACATGTAGAGATTAAAGATGCTGTTTTTTTTCGAATGATTTCAAAATAAACTTCTTCAGTAATATCGAGTCTTCTTGCTTTTTCAATTTGAAGTAATTCTCCCTCTGACATCTCTTTTACTGCTCGTGCAACCGACTCCAACATCTCTGTGTTTTTCTTTTCGATAGAAAGCAACAATACTTTTGAAAGCATGAAGTCTCCCACTAAAACAGCAATCTTATTTTTCCATAGCGCATTTACCGAAAAAAAACCTCTCCTTTCATTTGCATCATCAACCACATCATCATGAACCAACGTAGCAGTATGCAGCAACTCTACCAGTGTGGCTGCTTCATAAGTTTTATCATTTGTTTTTCCCAGCATTTTTGCCGTAAGAAAAATAAACAAAGGGCGCATTTGTTTCCCCTTTCTATGGATAATATATTGTGTGATCTTTTTTAATAATGGAACATTTGAATGCATTTCTTTTTGAAAACGCTCTTCAAAAGTTTGCATTTCATCAAAAACCGGTTCGATGATTTCCTTTACTGTCATTATTTACAAATATACATCTTAGAATTGTCTAACAGACATTTCCAACAAGGACTTTTTGTAAAAAAACCGACCTAATTTGTGATGGTTTCTAAATTATACTTTACGGAAGCTTAGCTACCATCGCTTTGTATTCTGTAATGTAACGATTATTTCCTTGACAGTTTAATGCTTCTTTATGGGTTTCAAAGTGCTCGATTCTATTTTCCGGATTAGGGTGTGTGCTTAAAAACTCCGGCGCTCTACCTCCTCCCATTTCTTGTATTTTTTTGAAAAATCCGGCACCTCCTGATGCGTTATAATCTGTTGGACATAAATATTCCACTGACATTTCATCGGCTTCCGATTCATGTGCTCTTGAAAATTTCAAATTGATTAACCCTGCTGCTATTTGTTTTAACATCTGTCTGTTTCCTCCTAACACTTCTAATAAAAAGCCTACTCCATACATTTTTGTCATTTGTCGTGTAGAGTGCCTTAAATCTGCGTGTGCTATCTCATGCCCCAAAACTCCTGCAAATTGGTCTTCTGAATCTAAAAATTTTAATATTCCCGTGTAGATGTAAATATATCCTCCGGGAGTACAAAAAGCATTTAATGTACTATCATCGTTGATGATTCTTAACCTCCATGAAAAATCATCTTTATGTGCAACATTTCCTGAATTAAGAATTTTATCTCTTACCTTATAAATGTATTGATAAACATCTCTGTATTTAATAGAGTCTAATAACGGAAATTCTTGTTGATTGCTGTCTATTTCTGCTGCGACCTGTGCTCCTAATGCTTTGTCTTGTTCAATTGTAAATAAATTAAACCCTCCTTTTTTTCCTTTTTGACTAGCACAACCAACCATAAAGATTGAGGCTAGAAAAAATATAATTATCTTGTTTTTTTTCATTTTAATAAAATTTATATGTTGTAAAAATAATAAAACTTCCTAAAATCCAACCGGTAATAAGTTCAAGCCAAGAATGTTTCTTTAAATAAAATCGAGATGAAAAAACGATTCCGGAAATAAGTATTCCTATTGAGAATGGCCATAAAGGATAAGAAACATGTGTGGACATAAAAACAAACATCAGGCCAACTAAAAAACCTGCTGATGCGGTATGAATACTCACCTTCATAAATCTGTTTAAAATTAATATTACCCCCATTAAAATTGTTATCGATATCGGGATAATGTATATTATTTTCGGTAGAACCCCTTCTGTTTTATATAGCAATAAAAAGTACAGCAAGAAGCTGTAAATCAAAACAATAGTGACAGGAAGTTGTCTTTCTACGGGATCGTCCATCTCTAATGATGAAATCACTCCTATTTTTTTTAAAAAAAGAAAAGACAATCCCGGCGCAACAAGTCCAAATAAACTAAAAACATAAATAATTGCTATCTTTAATTCTTGTGGAATAAAATAAACACACATTTCAAAAGAGGCATGATTGGCGGGTATGTTGAGAATTAATAACAAACCATAAAAAGGAACAAATAAGGGATTAAAAATCCATGAAACAAATTCTGCTATATTTTTCATTACA
>JALWLM010000211.1 GCA_027084145.1 Crocinitomicaceae bacterium
AAATAATGATTTACATATTGGTTTGGCTGCTCCCAAAACATTTTCAAAAGATTATTTTTATAGAAATTCGGATGCGGATGAAATGTTGTTTATCCATGTGGGTTCAGGAACATTAAAGACAATGTACGGGAATATACCGTTTAAATACGGCGATTACTTGATTATCCCAAGAGGAACAACTTATCAAATTGACTTTGATACGGAAGATAATCGTATTTTGTACATTGAATCTTTTAGTCCCATTGTTACCCCTAAAAGATATAGAAATGATTTTGGTCAATTATTAGAGCATTCACCATTTTGTGAACGTGATTTTAGATTGCCACAGGATTTACAAACACATGATGAGAAAGGTGCGTTTAAGATTTTATCAAAGAAACAAGGAGTCATGTGGGAGTACATCCATAAAAATCACCCATTTGATGTAGTCGGTTGGGATGGTTTTCATTATCCGTATGCTTTTTCTATTCATGATTTTGAACCGATAACAGGACGTATTCATTTACCGCCACCTATTCATCAGCAATGGGAAGCGAATGGTTTTGTTGTCTGTTCGTTTGTTCCAAGACTATATGACTATCATCCGGATTCGATTCCGGCTCCATATCATCATTCAAATATAGATTCTGAAGAGATTTTATATTATGTAGATGGTGATTTCATGAGTAGGAATAATATCGAAAAAGGACAAATCACTTTACATCCAGGAGGAATACCTCATGGACCACATCCGGGAGCTATTGAGCGTAGTATCGGGAAGAAAGCAACGGAAGAATTGGCGGTAATGATAGATCCTTTTAATCCTATTATGATAACGGAAGAAGCAATGAATTTACAGGTAGAGGATTATTATAAGAGTTGGATTATTGATTAATATGAATTATAAATTGTTAAAATTATGAAAAAAGATATCAAATCGGTTGAATACGGATTAGAAAAAATATTTGAAGGAGCAAAGGATTTTTTGCCTCTCTTAGGAACTGACTATGTTGAGCTATATGTTGGAAATGCAAAACAAGCTGCTCATTATTACAAAACGGCTTTTGGGTTTGAATCGTATGCTTACAAGGGATTGGAAACAGGTTCAAAAGATACGGTAAGTTATGTCTTGAAACAAGGTAAAATACGATTAGTTTTAACTTCCCCATTAAACAGTAAACATCCAATAAATGATCATTTGAGAAAACACGGCGACGGGGTGAAAGTTATTGCTCTTTGGGTTGAAGATGCTCGTAGCGCTTGGGAAGAAACAACTAAGAGAGGAGCTAAATCTTATTTTGAACCACGTGTAGAAAAAGATGAGTATGGAGAGGTTGTACGCTCAGGTATTTATACCTATGGAGAAACAGTACATGTTTTTGTAGAAAGAAAAAATTATAATGGTGTTTTCATGCCTGGATTTGTGGAATGGAAGTCAGATTATAACCCGCCAACAGCCGGTTTCAAATATGTAGATCATATGGTTGGAAATGTTGGTTGGGGTGAAATGAATCAATGGGTAGAATGGTATGAAAAAGTGATGGGGTTTGTTAACTTTTTATCTTTTGATGATAAACAGATTCATACCGAATACTCGGCATTAATGAGTAAGGTAATGAGTAATGGTAATGGGAGAATAAAGTTTCCAATAAATGAGCCTGCTAAAGCAAAGAAAAAATCTCAGATTGAAGAGTATTTAGATTTTTATGAAGGGCAGGGAGTTCAGCATATTGCAGTAGCAACGGATGATATTATTAAAACAGTCCAAAGGCTAAAAGATTATGGGGTAGAATTTTTACCGCCACCGCCTCAAGCTTATTATGATATGATTCCTGAAAGACTAGGGGAACACATGAAAATGATGAAGGAAGATATTAAAGAGCTACAAAAACTCTCTATTTTAGTAGACGCTGATGAAGAAGGATATTTACTTCAAATATTTACAAAACCACTTCAAGATCGACCAACACTGTTTATTGAGATTATCCAACGAATGGGAGCAAAAGGTTTTGGAGCAGGAAACTTCAAAGCGTTATTTGAATCCATCGAGAGAGAACAAGCAAGAAGAGGAACTCTTTAATATTCCTTCAAAACTTAAACAAAAAAGCTATATACTTCGGTATGTAGCTTTTTTTAGAAGAAAAAGATATATCCAAAGTGGATTTTACCATCTTTAATTAGAATAGGATTGGAGAACTGTTTTCCTAGTGCATAAGAAATAGAAAATAAACCAATTTTTGTACTAAAAGAAAAACCGGTTCCGAATCCAAAAGGAGTGTCTTTCACATAGGATACAGCATTATTTTCATACCATGTTTGGTCAAAAAAAGCAAAAATATGAGAGTTCTTATCTAATAAAAATCGATATTCTAATGTAAAAGTTGTTTTTGTACTTGCTAATAATTCATTTTCATTAAAACCTCTTTGATTGTTTAATCCTCCAAAACGGAAAAGTTCATTTTCATAAATTTCGGGAGAGGTGTAGACAGAGGTGTTGTTCCCTAATTTTAATACATTTCTTTGATTTATTGGAAGATAAAAATAAAGTTTCAACTGTCCGGAATATGTGAGATCTTTATGAATCTCACTACTATCATTGATTTGCCCTTTTCTAGTGCCTATTTCAGTGTTAATATCAATCTCAAATCCTCTTGAAGGGTTAGGGATATAATCTAATTGTTGTTTTTTTAAGCCTATTCCGTATCTATTGTTTTCCGTATTTCCTAAAAAAGAATAGCTGGGATTATTTTTTCCTCCTGAGAGAATATTAGATGAATTACGTTTCCAAAAAGCTTTTAATATTGTACCATCAGGTAAAAAATAATTAATCCCTCCAAGATAATTTAACTCTAGAAAAGAGGAGTCTCTTTTGTACATTGATAAATTAGATGAAATCCCAAAAGAAGTGTTAAAAAGGAAAGGATAATCAAATTGGATGTTGAGAGACTGTGTTTGTTCTCGAATACTTCTCCACTTAAATGATAATTCCTCACCTCTGCGGAGTATGTTAACAAGATGAAGATCCAGCTCTCCCGTAATACTTAACCGTTTCGTAATCGGATTAGGTTGAAAGCCAATCACACCATTAACAGAACTTACAGGCTTTGATTTTAGATAGATAAATAATTCAGCTCCTTCTTTTGTAAATAAAATAGCCGGAGCTTGTAATTCCGTTAAAAAATTAATTTGATTTAGTTTTTCCGAAATGTGAGAAATTTTTGTTTCGTTGTAAGCTTCCCCTTTTCTAATTCCAATGATATTTAAAATCAGTTTTTCCGATATACTTGAGTCACCTTTAATATGAATTTTTGAAATTTTAATTAACGGACCTTGAATGATTTTGATTTCAGCTTCAGGAATTTCTTCATTCCATTGATGATTTATTAATTGAATGGATAGAAAAGGATACCCGTTATCAGCATATGCCTTATGTATTCTATTTAATAGTCGATTCATTTCATTGGGGGAGAAAGGAAAGGAATTTAAAAGTTTTTCGTTGAGTTTTCCTGTTTTTCTTAAAAAAAAGAGAATATCATCATTGGCTTTCAGTTTGATTTGCCTCATTTCTCTCCCCAGATGAATATAAACATCTACCTCCTTACCTTTATATAAGACTTTATCGATAGACATGGTTAAATATCCTTTTTTAATAGCAAGAGATTGTAATGTTTTTAAATATTGTTTAATTTCAATACTATCTTTAAATGTTTGTTTAGGATGTTTTATAAATTTTGAAAAATCAGAAGAAATATAGTTCAATTGATATGGTTTCTCTTGCCCTAAAATAAAGGATGAAACAGTAAAGAATATGTAAAACAAAAAGAACCTCATATTTATTAAATACCTTGTAAAATTAAATCTTTTACACAGTTCTTAACTCTGTATGTTGATAATTATTTTTCGGATATCAAATATTTTTATTGTAACTTTACCCCTCAAAAGTATTATACTAAAGAAACAAATAACAATTAAAACAAGGTAGATGAAAAAGTTTTTTGCAATTTTATTTTTAGGGTTCTTATTTTTAGCAACGGTATCTTCATGTGGTTCTTCTAAGTCAACACATTGTGATGCTTATGGTTGTGTTGATACAATCAGCAGTGATGATTTAGCTAGCAAGTAAAGAATTCTTAAATATTTAAAAGCTTATTGTAGACTTCATTCTATATTAGATTGAAGTCTTTTTTTGTTATCTATTTTAAGGTATTAAAAGGGATAACCGATACCGAAATGTAATACAGGTGTATAAGGAAAAGGGGTTCTTTCTTCCCAACTACTACCATAGTAGTTTTGAATTTCAGATGTAAAAACATCTTTTTTTTGAAAAATCCATTGTTCTCCTTTCGGTAATGAAGGGGCTTTTATAGGGATACCCAAATCTACACGGATGACAAAGAAATCAAAATCAAATCGTAACCCTGCTCCAAAACCAACTCCGAGTTCATGATACCAGTTTTTAGAGAATTGACTTCCTGGTCGATTAGGGTCGAAAAATATGGACCATGTATTTCCTATATCGCTAAATACAGCTCCTTTCACTAATTCACTAAGAGGAAATCTGAATTCAAACGAACCACCAATACGAATATCTCCTATTTGTGTTGATGTTCTATTTGAATCAAGATAGTATTTATATGTGCCGGGACCTAATGCTCTAGATCTCCACCCTCTATTATCATTTGTCCCACCGGCAAAAAAGCTATAATCATAAGGGAGGGATGTTTTCGTATTTCCATAAGGTAGTCCCCCACCAATTTGTAAACGGTAATTGAATGAAACTTCATTTTTTATTTTATGTGCAAAAATTAAAGTATTGTCAAGACGTATAAATTGAGAGTAAGGAATGCCTAAAATTAAATACTGTCCTGAGCTTGATGTTTGCTGTTTAT
>JALWLM010000212.1 GCA_027084145.1 Crocinitomicaceae bacterium
ATGATGATTAAATTTTATATTTAAGAGTTAGATTTGCTAAAGGACTTTAGCAATCAATCTTTAGACAGCAATAGAGGATAAAAAGTCGGTATTTTTTTGTAATATCTCTGAAACTTGTAAATACCGAAACAATAGAATCAAAAGAAGAGAGTGATAACGTTGAAGGGATTGTGAAAACGAAACCACCTCCATCTATATCTAATATTTTTATTTTTAAATCGGGAGAAAACTCTATTGATTCAAAGATGGATTCTTCAAGCTCATTATCAATAATAAAATTATTAACTGCTGAGGTGTTATTAGAATTAAAGCTTAATGAAACAGATCCAATAACTAAGAATATAAGGATAATATGTTTCACAAAGATTCTCATTGCGGTTACAAATGTATAATAAAAAATATATTTATCATGAAACTAATGTATTGTAATAGATAAACTGGTGACATATATAATTTTAAATCTCAATCATAAAATTGATAATTTTTAAACCGGATAATCATAAAAAAACCGGTGCTTACTTGTCGGGTGATTACCGAAGACATCAACTTTGTTTTACTATTGTAAACAATTTGTATGTCAGTTGTAAAAATTCCATCTCGATAAATCTTTTTTTCCAGAAGATTGTTTAATTCATCATATTTAAAAGTCCATTCTTCTTTGAATTTATCTTCTCCTCTTTTTTTCTTTCTTATTGCAGACAACAACCCTTTTTCATTGTAATCAAAAGTTGTATAGAATACATCTGAAGTCATTTTTATTCGTCGTTCTTTTTTTAAAAGGTATCCGTTTTCATCGTAATAAAAAATTTCTTCCATAAAGGGAAGATGATAATCATTATATGAAACCCGTTTTAATTGATTTTTATTATCAAAGTATCGATAAGTTTCCTTATAAAATATAATGGACGACAAAACATTTCCGGAAGAATCACAAACCTCTCTACGAACTTCTTTTTTTATTAACCTTTGAAGAGAATCATAAGTGTAATAATCAGAATTAAAACCATCATCCATAGATCTACGATGTACAATTAAATTGGAAAAAGCATCATACGTATAAAAATTCCAAACTGTATCTTTTGACCCGTCATCAGGACATGTTTCATAAGAGGAAGTCAGTCTCCCCTCCGTATCAAAAGAATAGACGTATTTATATTTTGTTTCTTGGATTCCCTCTTTATATTTTTTGTACATGTAAACACCTGTTAAGTGTTTGATTTTATTTTTTTTAATGAAAGAGCTATTGAAAAAAGGCTTGTCGGTGAAAGCTTGACCTTTTTCATTATCAAGGATTTGACTCTGAGAAAAAGAGCCTAAAAACAATAGAATACTGAAAAGAGTAAATTTCACGTAAATCATTGATTAAAATGTGTCCAACCTTGTGCCTTTAATTCAATAACTGAACCATTCTTGTCAACGTAATATTTACCGTCTTTTTTATCCGTAATGTGCCCGATAACCGTCATGTGCGGATTACCTTTGATTTTATCGTAATCTTTTTGAGAAATAGTGAATAATAATTCATAATCTTCTCCTCCGTTTAAAGCGCAAGTTGCAGGATCCAAATTAAATTCAATAGCGGTTAAAGATGTTTTACCGTCAATGGGAATTTTTTCATCGTAGATGTAGCATCCGGTATCACTGTTTTCACAGATGTGTAAAATTTCAGAAGCCAACCCGTCCGAGATATCAATCATAGAAGTAGGAATAACGTTTAATTCTTCTAAAAACCGAACGACATCTTCTCTTGCTTCAGGTTTTAGTTGTCTTCCGATGATATAGTCATGTCCTTCTAAGTCGGGCTGAATTTCAGGATTTGTTTTAAATACTTCTTTTTCACGTTCTAGTACTTGCAAGCCCATGTAGGCCCCACCTAAGTCTCCGGTAACTACAACCAGATCATGTTCTTTTGCTCCTGAGCGATAGGTGATTTTTTCTTTTTTAACGCGCCCTATGGCTGTAATGTTAATACACAACCCGGACAGAGATGAAGTGGTGTCTCCCCCCACTAAATCTACATTGTAATGTTTACACGCCAATTGAATTCCCTCATAAAGTTCTTCTAAGGCTTCTACGGGGAAGCGATTGGATACGGCAATAGACACTGTAATTTGCTCTGCTTTTCCATTCATGGCGCAGATATCAGAGATATTTACAACAACGGACTTGTATCCTAAGTGTTTAAGAGGGGTGTACATTAAATTAAAATGAATGCCCTCAATGAGAGAATCCGTAGAAACGAGTCGATATTCATTCTCATTAAACTCTAATACTGCGGCATCATCTCCGATTCCAAATACTGTTGACTTGTTTTTAACATCAAACCCTTTTGTAAGGTGTTTGATCAATCTAAATTCTCCCAGTTGTTCTAACTCTGTTCGTTTGTCTCCCATTTTATGGTTTTTATACAAAGGTAAAAAGCTTTTTTTGTAAAATTATTTGATACGATTAAATATTGCGACAAGATATAAATAAAAAAGAAGTAGGATTATGGTTAAAAATCTTACTTTTGCGCATTATTGATATAAATAATGTCACTGAAGAGAGTTGTTCGGGAAATATTGATGTTTTTGAATCTTGATGTAACCAAAAACTTGGAGTATGATCGACTGACTAAATATATTTTCAAAGAATTGTTAACCCCCTCTAGTAATTGTATTGATGTAGGTTGTCATAAAGGGGAAATATTAGATTGTTTTATTCGATTGGCACCAAAAGGAAAACATTTTGCCTTTGAACCGATTCCTCATCTTTATCTGGAATTAAAGGAAAAATTTCCCGAGGTTGCTGTTTTCCCCTATGCGTTGGGGAATGAAGAAGGAGAAAGTTCCTTTCAATATGTAAAAAACGCACCGGCATACAGTGGAATTAAACGCCGAAAATATGATGTAGAAAATCCGGAAATAGAAGAGCTTAAAATAGAAGTAAAGAGATTAGATGATTTAATTCCCGATGTGATCAAAATTGATGTGATCAAAATTGATGTGGAAGGAGGTGAGTTTGATGTTTTAAAAGGAGCAAAAAAAACACTTCAAAAAAATCTTCCAACAGTTATTTTTGAGTTTGGAAAGGGAGCGGGAGATTATTACGGAACAAAACCGGAAGAGATCTTAGATTTTTTAACAAAAGAGATAGGGCTGGATATTTATACATTGAAAGATTTTGTCAAAAAAGGACAAAAATTAAGTAAAGAGAGTTTTATTTCTTGTTTTGAAGATGAAAAAGAATATTATTTTGTTGCCCATAATTCGTCTAGATAAAGAAAAAAATAAATTAATTTTCTGTTGCTTTTTCCATAGCATCCCAAAATTCTTTTACAGATGGATAAGCTCCCGATTGAATAAGCTCATGAATTTCTACTTCTCTTTCTTTAGAAAGAGGTTTTTCGGTTTTGAAAAATTGAATTTCCGAAGCATGTTCTTTTAATGCTTGATGGATACTTTCAGGTGAAGATAAATCAATTTCAGGATTTTCCGTTGAAAGAGAGATGAGTTTTATTTTGTCATCTTGCACATTAAATAATAAACAAGATTTTTTATTTCGATGTTCTAAAAATTTAATTTTTTCATAGACTTTTTGTAAAACGGTATCGGAAAAAAGTTCAATCATTTTTTTAGCCTTTTCTTTGTCTTTTTCATTCATCTCTACCCATGTATCACCATCAATTCCATTAACAATTAAGAATTGTTTTAGCTCTTCATCTAATTCTTTTAATTCATCCAATGTAAGTACTCGGTATTTCATTGTCTTCTTTTTTATAAGATTTTGCGAAGATAAGGAATACTACTACATTTGTCTCATGCAAAAAAAAGGAATAGCAATACTTGGCTCTACCGGTTCTATTGGTACGCAAGCTTTAGAAGTAATATCGAACTATCCTGACTTGTTTGATTTACAAGTGATTACAGCCAACAAGAATGCTGATTTGTTAATTGCTCAAGCTAAAAAGCATCAACCTAATATCGTGGTGATAGCAGATGAGTCATTGTATGATAAAGTTCAAGATGCACTTATCGATGAAGATATTCATGTTTATACAGGAGAAGATGCCATATCTCAAGTGGTAGACACATGGGAAGTGGATGTTGTTCTGACTGCAATGGTGGGATATGCTGGATTGAAACCCACTTTAGCGGCAATTAGAGCAAAGAAAAATATTGCATTAGCGAATAAAGAAACACTTGTGGTTGCCGGAGAATTGATTACGAAAGAAGCAGCAGAATTCGGTGTCAATATCTATCCTGTTGATTCGGAACATTCTGCTATTTTTCAATGCTTAGCCGGAGAATTTCATAACCCGATAGAAAAGATCTACCTAACGGCATCCGGTGGTCCGTTTAGAGGTTTTTCAAGAAAACAACTCGAACAAGTAACCAAAGAGCAAGCTTTAAAGCACCCGAATTGGAATATGGGGGCAAAAATTACGATTGATTCTGCAACAATGATGAATAAGGGACTGGAGGTGATTGAAGCCAAATGGTTATTTAATCTTCGTCCCGATCAAATTGACGTGATTGTTCACCCTCAATCGATTATACACTCTTTAGTGCAATTTGAAGATGGGAGTATGAAGGCTCAGATGGGACTTCCGGATATGAAGTTACCCATTCAATATGCGTTAACTTATCCCGCTCGATTAAAGACAGACTTTCCAAGGTTTAATTTTTTGGAATACCCTGAGCTAACATTTGAGCCTATAGATATAGATGTTTTTACCAATTTAAAATTAGCTTATGATGTTTTAAAAGAAGGAGGAACAATGGCCTGTGTATTAAATGCCGCTAATGAGGTTGCCGTGAAAGCATTTTTAGAAGACAAAATAAAGTTAATTG
>JALWLM010000213.1 GCA_027084145.1 Crocinitomicaceae bacterium
TCTTGAATCCGCTTTTGATCGTCTCTTGCAGCAGTTTGTAGAGTTTTCTCTTTTTCAGGCGCTCTCTAAAGCGACTCATGGAGCTTCTGTCAATTGGAAAGGCATGTTGAAACACTTTTTCTCCACAGAAATACTGGTAGTAGGGGTTTTCGATGTAGGCCCAGACGATACTTTCATCACTGAGGTTGAACATGTATCGTAGATAGTGCAGACCCACCATCAGGCGAATGGGTTTATTGGGATTGCCTGTGGTGGCGGGATAAGCCTGAGCGAACTCTTCTTCGATACTTTGCCAATCGATACTATCGGCCAGTTTGACAAGAGGATGGTTAAAATCGATGATATCGCTTAGTTGTTTATGGCTATCAAACAGAGTCACTTCTTTGGGTTTTTCTTGGAGCATGAAAAATCCTGAAACTGCAAGGTTTTTGTGTCTGGATTATCGCTTTCTTGTAGTTTTATGATAGCTAATATCTGCTTTAAACCCCATGAAATCAGGAGTTTGTGGGTTCTTCACGGTTAACTACTTAATGACCCTCGAATGGTAGAAAGCCTGCTGATTTGTTGCTCTATATCTTCGATGACACGATTGTTTGCCGTCGCCGTTGTCGCCAAAATGGGTGTATTGGCAGGCATCTGTTTGAGTATGTTGGTGATGCGCTTGTAATCGGGCCTAAAGTCGTGGCCCCAGTCACTGATGCAATGCACTTCATCGATAACGAAAAGTCCTATCGTTCCTGATATTGGTTCCAGGATCTCTTGCATAAATTGTTCGTTGGAAAGCCTTTCTGGCGAAATCAACAACGCATCAACTCTATCTGCCAATATATCAGCCTTAATGTGCTCCCAGTCATCCTTGTTGGAAGAATTGATAGTAACAGTTTTTATACCCAACTTTCTGGCAGACTCAATATGGTTACGCATCAAGGCCAGCAAGGGAGAAATGATGATACTGAGCCCTTTGCCTTGCCCCCGTAAATACTTGGTCGAAATGAAGTAAACGCTACTTTTACCCCATCCAGTCTTTTGCACAACGAGGACTTTTTTGTTTTGGTTGACCACCGCATCTATGGACTCCCACTGGTCTTAACGAAAATTTATATTTTGGTTTTGAAGAGGGTCTCGGAGATCTTGAAGGGCTTCTTGTTTGATTAATGGCATTATTTTATCTCCCCTATCGCCTTAAACTCTAGCTTTTTCATTCGACAGCCTATCTATTTTAGATACTCATTTGTCCAATCATTAATTAGCCTCCTCTTGTAGTTTTTCAAGCTCATCAAAAGACAAGAACTTAATTTCATCTATATATTCTCGACCTTCATCGAACACCATAGGGACAGTAGCAGAAAATACTATTAATCCGCGAATTGCTATATTGGAAGGGTTAAGTTTTGTGTACTTAGCCAAACCTTTAATATCTTTTTTCAATTCATCGATTCTATTAACATGTTTTAATAGGCGATCTTTTTTGCCTTGAGAATTTACTTTTCCTTTAAAATCATATAGTTGTTTTGCAATTTCTCCATATGTTTTAGCAAATTCTAAATCTTTACACTCTATAATATATACAATATTTTTATCTTCATCCCAAGCTAATACATCGACATCTCCAAAATCTTCCATTTTTTTATTTAAAATTTCAGTTAACTTAATTTCTACTCTAGTTGGTAGGCCTAATTCTTTTAATTTCTCTGATACAGTTTTATTAAATTCCAAACCTCTTTTTGATCTGCTACTACCTATCCACCTTTGCATTAACTTAGATGTAAAATGTTCTTCATCCAAGTAGGCTTCATAGCAATTACGTAACAAATTAAAAAAACTATCTCTTATCAATTGCGGTGAGATTAACAGCAATTTTTCAAAAGTATCTATTTGCACAACAGGCTTCATCGCTACAGAATATCGTCTTCTGAATCTCCAAGGCTGCCAATCATTTTTCTTATATGGAGGAGGAATGTCTGTCCAGACATTCCTGGGATAAATAATTAATGAGTCAAGGATTATTGTAAATATCTCTCGCTCTTTCTCGGCAAATTCATTTATTAGTTCATTTTGAGGTATTTGGAATACTAATTCATTGCGTTTCAATCCGTAATCTTCTAAAAAATCTAAAAATCTTCTAATGTCATCTATTGTGTACCCAAATTCATCTACAAAAGCTTCTAAAAACTCTTTTTCAAGTAAATGATTGACTTCTTTCACGGATTTATTTACGGCAAAATTATCACTATAATTTTCTATGCTGTTTTGTAGCTGTTTTTTATGTATTCCTTCTCCATATTTACCAATAATTCTGCTATTAAAAGTTTGGTCATATAAGATATCTCCAAAAGATGTAATTTTCAACTCACTCGGTATAGCATCATAATTAATAGCTTCAGACAATCCCCCTAAGTGATGCAAGAAAGAAGCTAAACATATCAACTCTTGAATATCAAGAGTTCCAGCTTCTTTGCCACAATTTACAGATGATTCACAAATTGCCATTTCTATCACTAGTCTTGATGAAATTGTTGCAGCAATCATTTGACTAATTTTTTTTGTTGCCACATCATATGCGGTAGTTTCATTTGATCTTTCCAACGATAAGACAGCCTTAAATGTACGTCTCCATTTATTTATCTCATAAGTACAAATTTCTATATTTTTCAATAGAGCTTCAACCAAAGATGCTCTATCAAGTAATTTAAGCTTTACTTGCAATAATTTCCATAGTTTACGA
Organism: Crocinitomicaceae bacterium; assembly: GCA_027084145.1. GTDB lineage: Bacteria > Bacteroidota > Bacteroidia > Flavobacteriales_D > Crocinitomicaceae > UBA4466. Next base: position 2,726 of record JALWLM010000213.1, read on the forward strand.
ACCAATTCATTGAGGTATTTTTTGCACTCATTCTTACCATGAATGATATTTCCATCTTCTCTATCTCTAATACTCCACCCTAAATTAAGCTTTATAATTTCTTCATCAATATTCTCTATGTAAATTGCATTATCATCATCTGTAATGAAAAATTCTCTATACCTATTTGCTACAAAAAAATGCATATGTTTTGCTGCTTCATCTCCAATAATCTCTTGAAGTAGAACTTTCAAGTCAAAAGAAGCACCAGAATCACTTAAATATTGAAGAAATGCAATAATTAATGCTTGCTCTGAATAGTTTTCTTCAGATGCAAGCCCCTTTATAAAAGCTAAATTAAAATGACTCAAAAGCACTCCATCGTTATATAAATTTGAACTGGAACTCAATATTTCATCTTTGTTAACATCGTTTTCAAGTTCATCAAGTTTCAAAGAAATTTCAAAATCAAGTTTCCATATTTTTAAACTCTTTTTTATTATTATATGATGTCGAGCAAGAACCTCCATTATTTTACACAACCAATAGGTTGCAGCATCAAATATCTTATACTGCAATCGAAAATCCACATCATTCAAAAGCTTTTGCTCAATCCAAATCGTATAACTATTATCAATATATACAACTCTAAAAACTTTTTTATCTAAATCCTCTGGCATATACAAGACACTTTTCAATGAATCACCGAAATATGATTCCGAGAATGCCCTTCTAACAATAAGCTTTCCAAATTCAGGATGAGTAATTATTCGCTTATCAATACTTTGGAGTATTTCTTCTCTTAACCCAAGATGCGAATTCGTAGGAATCAGCATGACATTTATTAAATGACTTGATTCAACATCTTGTTCAAACAAAAGTGAATAGCCATTATTTTTTATATAACTATATAAATTTAAGAATCCATTTAGATTTATAAGCTCTGTACCCATATCATTTAATTTACTTATTGATTCAAACATTCTCCAAATTAAATGCGGAGTGCATTTTTGATCATTACTAATCGTTGCCAGATCATCTATATTGATCGATTCAATCCCCCACACATCATCACTCTTGTAATCTATTCCTATTTCCAAACCTCTACCGTAACCACATGGTACTACAATAGAACAGCCTTTCGCATATTCATTCTGCTCTATACACGACTTTTTTGCCTTTTCAATGCTTGTCCCAATGTGAACTGATACCTCATTGTCTGATATCACAAATCCAGCAAACCAATCTTCCTCTATTTTTTCAAGAGAATCCATTACGAATATGAAATGGTAAAAATACCCTTTATCAAATTCTATAAGTACTTCTGAAAATAAAAATGAATCAATATGACCAACCTTGTAAAACTTAACAGGAACTTTATAAAACTCACCAAAAATTCTAATATCTTGTATATTTTTTGCTTGATAATGCTGTAATACCGTTATCAAACCTTTTTTGCCCATGTGAAACACTAATGAATTGATTATATGCCGTCTGATAGAAATCGTAATTGCAGTTGGTAGCAATAGTACTATGTTATCCTCATATATGTAAATTGGTTTTTCTTCAAGGATTGTGTTTCCAAACTCTTCATCCAATAATAAACTGAACTCATCGTCAATTAAAGTTAATTTTTCATCAAAAAGTTCTGGATCAAACTCTAAAAAAACTTTTTTTTGATATGCTTTATAATCTTTTGAGTCACGGTCTGGAATATTTTCAAGAGCATATTCATTACCAATACAATTATTTGGCAACATATTCAACTCAATTATTCTATCCGATATCACTAACAATTTTTCTATTCTTTCATATGGTTCTAATATATTTTTATCTTTAGGGATATCTTGAAGTATATTTAAAAAGATTTGTGTTTGGGGAATTGCTCCTTCCCATAATCCTAGAAAAACCTTGTAATATTTATCTCCCAAGTAAAGTGTAGAAACAAAAACATCCTCTGGAGGATCTTCTTGGATAGCAATATCTGTTTTTTCAATTTCTTTAAAGATATTTCTAATCAATTTACGAGTAGGTTTTTTCTCACCTTTACACAATGATAAAGATGCCTTAATTGCAAATTCAATTCTATAAATGTGAGGT
>JALWLM010000214.1 GCA_027084145.1 Crocinitomicaceae bacterium
GTCTTATTTTCCGTGTTTTTAATAACGTCTTTGTTTTTCAATAAAAATTTTAAAGCCTCTTCTTCTTTGTCCGAATTCATCAATTCTTCATACTTTTCTTTTATTTCTTTTAAATCATTGGTAGTTTGATACGCTGCTATTTCATTTTTTAAATTATTTAACGCTTGTATTTCTTCTATCAATGAAGCTTTTTGCTTTTCAAGTTGCAATAATTCTTGATTTATCAAATACTTATCCCTTTCATTTTCGGCATTCTCCCATTTTCCCTCCGATTCTTTTATTTTCCCTTCAAGTTTTTCTATTTGTGCTCCTCTTTCAACAATTTTGGCATCAAAGCTTTTATTAATTTTATCGGCTTCTTGTTGATTTTCAATTTGAATTGAAGACAGTTCATCCAGTTTTGTCTTAATCTCCGAAGAAGACATATTTTCAAAGCCCAAGTCACTTAACATCTCGTTCTTTCGGGCTTCCATCTCGATTTCTTCCAAATCAAATTCATCTTCATTAACATTAAGAGATGCTTTCTTTCTAAGGACTTCTGCAATAATCGCTTCTGCTCCTTCAACTTCTTCATCAAACAAATTAATTACTTTTACAATTTCACTTCCGTCACTTGTTGTAGTATGAATGATTTTTTGTTTTAACGGTCTAAATTCCTTTAAAAAAGGAAGCTCCACGATGTACTTATATTCATCTTCGCTCCCATCTACTTTAATCACATATTCATATTTTCCTCCTTTTGGAAAAACATGAGAGTACTTTCCGACTTTATTTGAAATAATCTTCCCTATCTTTTCTCCGTTTGAATGATTATATAATTCGATGGTTAGTTTTTTATTTTCAGGGTTAATTTCAGAGATGAAATCTCCCATAATAATTACCTCTCTAATCGGCACTCGAGCTACCTTGACTCTGTAAACATGTACTTTCCCCGCTTCACTTTCTCTGGAAGAAGCGAAATAAGCATTTCTAAAAAATTCATCAACGACATAGAAGAAGTCATCATCAGGCGAACTAATTGCAAAATCGACATTTCTCGGTTTCATAAATTTAGCGGTTTCAGGGTTGTATGTTGACACAAAAATGTCGTAGCCTCCCATTGAATTATGTCCCTTTGAACTGAAATACAAAAAATCTCCACTCCCATGCATGAATGGAAAATCTTCATCATACTTTGTATTTACTTCTCCCGGTAATTTTTGAGGCTTCCCCCAACTTCCATCCGGTAATCTTCTCCGAATATAAATATCTTTTCCTGTCGATTCGTCATCACCATAACTTGAATAGTAAATTGCTTTAGCCTGAGGTGGAAAATGAACAATCGGAACATGTCCCTTTTTTTTATCTATTTTAGATTGGAATTCTTTGGATACAAGAATATCTCCTCCTACTGTTTCCGCATTTCGATAGAGTCGATAAAATTCCATTTTATCAATTTCCGTTTTTTCTGAAACAATAACATCTGTGAAAGTAACAAGCAATCTTTTACCGTTTTGACACATTTCAATCTGTCGTTCCACATCATATCGACGATCCCTTTTCGTCCTTTTTTTTTGATAGATGTTGTAATACTTAATTGCACTGTCAAATTGATAGTCCAGATGTAATGCTTTTCCATAGAAATAATATGCCCTAGCATCAATACCTTCTGTATTTACTGCATATTTTAAGTAACGAAGGGCATTCCGTTTTTTTTCGGAATTAAACAATAAACATGCCCCGTATTTGAAATTGTAATCTGCATTTTTAGGATCTAAAGAAAGTAACTGTAAAAACTTCGGTGTTGCTTCAACATATTTTTCTTTCTCAAATAGGTCTTCCGCTTCTTTTTTTAAATCCTCATGTGATTGACCAATAGCCATACTAGTTACAAAAAGTAACAATGTAAAGGACAAAATATGTCTAATGATGACCATTCCAAGTTATAATCTTATTCTTATTCTACGATTAGCGTTTAAAAAGGTTCATTTTATTCTCCTCTCCTTTTAGCAATCTACCTATATTCTTTTTATGAGCATAAATCACTGTTATTGCAAGAACAATGCTAAATACTCTTAGATATACAGACTGTTCTTTAAACACAAAAAAAATGAGTACGGGAAAAGCCATAGAAGCTGTAATTGCCCCCAAAGAAACATAGTTAGAAACTATAAAAACAATTAAAAAAAGAACGATACAAATCATTGCTGCAAATGGCTGTATACCAATGATAACACCTAATGAGGTTGCAACTCCTTTCCCTCCTTTGAATCCGGCAAAAAGAGGTAACACATGTCCCACTACCGCCATTATAGCACAAAATAATTTGACTTCCATTAAGTTTTCTTGTACTCCGAATAAAACAGGTAAAGTAACTGCTAAAACACCTTTTAGAATATCAATAATTAACACTATAATTCCGGGCTTTTTACCTAGAATACGGAAGGTATTTGTTGCCCCTGCATTCTTACTTCCATGTTCCCGTATATCTATTTCGTACTTATACTTCCCAACCCATACTGCTGTTGGTATACTCCCCAATAAATAGGCCAATAAGCCAAATATCAAAAAATCATTCATCATTCAAAAAATCGCATAAATTTAGCAAGGTAAACACTGTTTGTGGTTATCTCATACTTGAAATTTTTTACCTTTCGTTTATCTTCTTTTAATTCATTAATTGCAGTTTTCAACTCTTCATCTCCTGTTTTAATTTTCAAAATTCCATCTTTTTTAATCATTCTATAATCAAAATAATAGTCCCTTCCTCCCGGTATATTGATGTACATGCCAAATCTGTCCCCTCCTGCTTTAGAATAAATTTGCTGGAAAAAGGCTTTAAAAGGAACATATTTCATAACCGGCTCGTCATACATATTGATCAACACCGCAACATCTGTTGTAGAAATAAGCCCTTTTTCATCAAATGCGTTTTTATCAAAAGACTCCAGCCTTAAATCCGTTAGCACAATTGATTTTCTTAATGATTTTGGAACTTTCTTAATTTCTCCCAACCGAACATACTCATCTTTTACCTTATCCGCTTCTTCTCGCCCTCCCCATTCGACAATAGCTTCTTCCAAAGTAGACGATGAGAAACTCATTGGTTTTAGACCTTCCACAGCATTTATTCTTTTTGCTACCCCTTCAAAGATATTTTCATCTAACGGCATTTCAAATTTGGCTGTAATATTCATTGATGTTTTTCCTGTTTGCTGATTATAATTAATGACTCCAACAGCATCTACTTTCATATCTCCGTAATCCATTCCGAGATTTATATTTCCCATTCCATTCAGAGAACAACTTTCATCATGTAAAGCTAAATAATTTCCTGTTTCTCCGGGATTAATCAATTTTTTCTTTGAAGCGATTTCAAACTGCTTAGATTCTTTATTATACTGTAAGTACCCTGATGCAGAAATGACAATTGGATCGTCTTTTGATATTAATGATGACAAGAACGTTGGATACAACTCCAGACTATCCAGCATTGGAGAATCTCTCCATACAATTCCTGCAGATAAAGGTTCTCCTTCTAAATTTTTCATTGAAGCTGAAACCGGTATTTGAATATTTTTCGGATCAATTTCAGAAGTAAAAGCCATCCAATTTCTATCAAATTTATCACAATTATGATTAATCCTTGTTGCCCCTGAAAATTGAATCAAAGGATTAGACGCTTGGATTGATACTTTTCCGTAATAATCAAATTTCGGACTTAATTTAAAACCTGCTTCCTTTGATATTTCTCCTGAAGCAGTTGTTTGATAACTGGTGTCCGGTTTGATATTATTCATTTCAATGTAAGTAACATTACTGTCTATATCATAATACGGATAAAAACCTTCTGCTTTATATTTTCTTTTAGCCAAAATTTCGACCTTCGCTTTTTCAAACTTATGGTATTTAGTAATGTAGTTTGCTATAATTTTAGCATTATTCAGTAAATCTATTTTTGCTTTTTTTCGGATGTTAATTTTCATACTATCCGGATAAATTCGAGCATCTGCTACATCTATGTATTCTACTTCTTTACAATAAATCGTTTTTTCTTTCAAATCAAACTTTGCTTTTGGCGCTCTAAAGCTTAATGAGTCTTGTTTTGGGTGTGTTGAAAAGAAATTCGGTCCAACTAAATCCACTCCGGCATTAATGGCAATATCAGCTTCTTTTTTCTTTTGCATTTCAATCGACAATTCATCCATTAACCAAGTAAATAAATCCATTTTACACATATATTGATTCACCGGAAACTCTACTACAGACTCGCCTTCATTAGATTTGAATATTCCTTTTCTATCTTTAAATGAAACATGTGCATTTACGTTATCCGTTTTAAATGCCAATGCATTTTCAGATAAATCTTCACTTTCATTTCTCAAGTTAAATGATGCTGTATCTGCAAAAACATCATAACGTTTATATGAAAAATCATCAGATATTAATGTTGCTGTTTTAAATGTCATTAAACCTTTTCCTCTTGCTCCTTTAGGTCGAATAAATAAGGTTCCTTTTAATTTTGCTTCTTTATCAAATAATACAATATCATTTTTCCTTGTAGAAGTAACTTTTAGGACTTTATCTTTAGGTACCAGAGTAATAAATGCTTCATCTGATTTTGCATCAGGAAACTGTATTCCAGATGCTATAGGCTGATTCACAAAGGATGCTACTCCAATCGTTGAATCCGGTAAGAAGGTTAAATATTTAGAGGTAGAAGTTGAGTGAACAAATTGAATTACTCCTGCTCCTTGAAGGCCATTATTCGATAAAACGATTTTATTCTTATATTTTGAAAAA
>JALWLM010000215.1 GCA_027084145.1 Crocinitomicaceae bacterium
GGTATATCATAAGCATATACACCTTTATTGTTTTCAATATTCTTACCATCTACGGCTATTTGTATAGGTTCATCATTATCATTAAATGCATAAAAAATAGTATATTTTGTATCTGGTTTAATAAAGTTTTGAGTGGTAGTTTTAAATTTTACAGTAATTTTAGTTGTTAGTTTATTTGGCTATCCTCAATTACTTCAAAAAATTATTAAATTTCTATTTAAACTCCCGATATTGAGAAAATGGAAATCAAATGCCCAAAAAACTGCAGATGACATTATCATTGCATCTAAAAATTTAAAAGGAAAAAGTTTTCATTTTTGGATTAGGCTAATGGGAAGTACTGCCTTATCTTGGACAGGAAGATTTCTTGTTGTCAATTTTTTATTAATGGCATTTACCTCATTAAACCTCCATGAAAATATTACCATATTCTTTAGACAACTTGTTATGTGGATGATTTTAATGATTACTCCGAGTCCCGGGGGAAGTGGTGCTGCCGAATTTTTATTTAAAGAATTCCTGATAGAATTTCTACCTTCAGGACTTTTTGTTGTATTAATCGCAATCTTATGGAGAATCATTTCTTATTACCCTTATATTTTTATTGGAGCAATACTACTCCCTAATTGGCTGAAAAATGAACAAAAAAAATAACATAAGAATAACTCAATTTGACCATTTTACTTGGATAGACATCACTGACCCAAGTGAAGGAGAGTTACAAGAATATCAAATTCCCGAACATTTTATAGAGGATATAAAAGATGTTTCTCATTTACCTAAGTTAGAAAATCACAAAGATTATAGATTCCTTATTTTAAGGGCTTTTATTTCTCAATCAATAGAACATGCCAGTGATATCGATGAACTCACCGGTAAAATTTCATTTTTCTTTAATCAAAAAGAGCTAATAACAATCCATAGCTGTAAATTTGGTTTTTTACAACCTGATAAGTTTACCGCTAATAATCCCGAAGCACTTATTCTTAAGATTGCTTATGAAATTTTAAAAACATACTCCTTGCCTATAACAATTCAAGAGAACATCATGGATCAATTTGAAAAGGAGATATTTCTTAAAGATGGAGGAAATTTGGAACTGGAAGAGCTTTATTTTGAAAAATCAAAGGCTCGTATTAGTCGGAAAATATTAGTTGTAACGAAGGATATCCTTAATAAGCTGAATGTTAGTGATAATAATCATTCTTTGTTAAATGACCTTCACGATTATATCAATCATCAAATTTTATCTTTTGGAGAAATTTTAGATGATACAACAAACCTTTTAAATTCCTATTTGGCTATTAAAGCGCAAAAGAGTAATAACGTTATGGAATTACTTACAATATTCTCTGCATTTTTTCTTCCTATTACATTTATTGCAGGTATTTACGGGATGAATTTTGACAAAATGCCCGAATTACATCATCCTTACGGATACTTTTATACGCTTTTGACAATGGTTGTTATTAGTTTAGTGATATATATCTGGTTTAAAAGAAAAAAAATTCTTTAAAATTTATCTTTTCATCCACCATAAATATTTAGAATACATATAAATAAATAACCCGGATATCAATAAATTAAATACAATTAAAAACGTTGGTATATTGACCGGAGAAACATAAAAATAACTCGATATGACTGAAAACAAACAATAAACGATATAAAGATTAAATCCTTTTTTAAAGCCCTGAAACATGAAAAGTATAGCCGCTAAGCCTAATAATGAAACCATGATGGTTATAACTAAACTCAATGTATAATTCATATAAACTTCTTCTGTCATCGTTTGCATTTTTTGAATAACATCGACAAGACTATCTAAACCATTTTGCTTCAATTCTGCAATTGTTTCTGCAGTTTTTACTCTTTCTTCCTCAATATATTCAGCACTTGGTTTTCCTGAAATCAATGATGAAATTGATGCTAATAATGATGAAAAAGTTAATATAAACGTTAATACTAATAATATCGTCAAACCTTTTGGTCTTTTATTACTTTCCATAATCTTCTAATTTCATTGAACGAACAAACTGAATACTTTTATTGATATTTGGATGAAGATACACATCTTCATTTACAAATGGTACAAAATCACGATAATCTTTCCGCAATTTTTCTAATACCGGACTTGTTTTTTCTTTTCTAAAATCAATAGCTTGTGTTGCATTCATCAATTCAATTGCTTGTATCGTATAACAATTAGTGACAATTTGATACAATTTTATTGCTGCATTTGCTCCCATGCTGACATGATCTTCTTGCCCATTACTCGAGTCAATCGAGTCTATTGAAGAAGGAGTACATAATTGCTTATTTTGAGAAACAATAGAAGCCGCCGTATATTGTGGAATCATAAAACCGGAATTTAATCCCGGCTTTGCAACAAGAAAAGCAGGCAGCGCTCTTGTTCCCGAAATCAATTTAAAAATTCGTCGTTCAGAAATAGACCCTAACTCTGCAACAGAAATTGCTAAAAAATCCATTGCTAAAGCCAATGGTTGTCCATGGAAGTTTCCTGCCGAAACAATTTGTTTTTCATCCGGAAATACTGTGGGATTATCCGTTACTGCATTGATTTCATTTTCAACAATTGTCTCACAATAATCAATCGCGTCTTTTGATGCTCCGTGAACTTGTGGAATACAGCGAAAAGAATAAGGATCTTGCACATGTTCTTTATCTACTTGCTGTAATTCACTCCCTCTTAAATAGTTTTTTATCTCTCTAGCAGCTTCAATTTGTCCTTTCTGTTTTCTTATTTTATTTACATTTTCAGAAAAAGGTTCTATTCGACCTAAATAAGCATCTAAAGAAAGTGAAGCAATAAAATTAAATTGCTTCCAAAGTTTTTTTGCTTGAGAAACACTATAAGAAGCATAAGCTGACATGAATTGTGTTCCGTTAAGTAACGCTAACCCTTCTTTAGATCGAAGTTCAAGTGGTTTCAAATCATATTTTTTCAAAAAATCCAATGCATGAACTTTTGCTCCAAGCATATGCACTTGTCCCTCTCCCAATAATGGTAATGACAAATGAGCTAATGGTGCTAAATCTCCGGAAGCTCCCAAAGAACCCTGCCGATAAACAACAGGTAAAATGTTTTCATTATACATGAAAATCAATCGCTCTACTGTATCCAATTGTACCCCTGAATACCCTTTAGACAATGCTATAATTTTTAATAGCAACATCCGTTTTATAATTCTTTTCGGCACTTCCTCTCCTGTTCCACAAGCATGCGATAAAACCAAATTCTTTTGTAATGCTCCTAAATTCTCTTTAGAAATTACTGTATTGCAAAGTGAACCGAATCCGGTATTAATTCCATAATATGTCTTATCCGATTGACCTATTTCTTCATCTAAATAAGCCCTACACTTCTTTATTGATTCCTTTGCCTTATCAGAAAGTCTCAAAAAAACTCTCGAATTAATAATTTCATCCAACTCCGTCAAAGAAATGTATTCATTATTTATTTCGTAATACTCCATTTTTTATCTTTTTAATCTATGAATTAATTCCTCTAAACTCACTTCTTCCTGTTCCCCTGAATCCATATCCTTCAATACTATAATTTCTTGAGCAATTTCATTTTCCCCCACCATAGCAACATATTTTACACCAATATCATTGGCGTATTTCATTTGCTTTTTCATTTTTACCGAATAGGGATAAATTTCACAAGAAATACCATTTGCTCGAATATCTTTAATTAAAGGAAGGCAATAATCTTGTTCTTTTTCTCCAAAGTTGATGAATAAAATATCCAAACGCGCATCTATTTCTTCAGGAAAAAGATCTAATTCCGTTAATACATCATAAATCCTGTCCGCTCCAAAAGAAATTCCGACTCCGGAAACACCCTTCATCCCAAAAATTCCCGTTAAGTCATCGTATCTTCCTCCGCCACAAATAGACCCCATTTTTATACCGTTCGCTTTCACCTCAAAAATAGCTCCTGTGTAATAATTTAATCCTCGGGCAAGAGTAACATCAAATTCCAATTTTGCTTTTCTTAACCCTATCTTCTCAACACGCTGAAAAACATATTCCAATTCTTCTATCCCTTTCATCCCGATTTCACTTTGAGCTAAAAAATCTTTCATCTTCTTTAAGCGATTATCCAAATCTCCCGTAATTGAAAATAAAGGCTTAATTTTTTCAATCGCTGCTTCTGAAATATCTTTCTCTAAAAGTTCTTTAATGACGCCATCCACTCCTATTTTATCTAACTTATCTATGGCAACTGTTATCGGAATAATTTTTCCCGACTCTCCAACTATTTCTGCAATCCCTGAAAGGATTTTACGGTTATTAATTTTAATTGTAAAGTCAGGAATCTTTAAATTATCTAAAACTTCATCAAACAATAAAACAAAATCTACCTCATAAAGCAAAGAGTCACTACCCACCACATCTGCATCACATTGATAAAACTCCTGATAACGTCCATGTTGCGGTCTATCTGCTCTCCACACCGGTTGTATTTGATATCTTTTAAACGGAAGAGATACTTCATTTCTATGTTGAACGACAAAACGAGCAAAAGGAACTGTTAAATCATAGCGAAGCGCTTTTTCTGATATAGAATTTGCAAACCGAGCTAATTTTCCTTCTTCCAATGCCTTTATATCTGCTTTTTTTAATTTTTCTCCTGAATTTAAAATACGGAATATTAAACGATCTCCTTCTTCTCCGTACTTTCCTAATAACGTCGATGACAATTCAAATG
>JALWLM010000216.1 GCA_027084145.1 Crocinitomicaceae bacterium
CGGGAGTTTTGATGTTTCAATTACCTTACCTGAAAATTATGTAGTAGGGGCAACAGGAGATTTGCAGACAAAATCAGAGGTTGAATTCCTCAATCGAATTGCGGAAGAGACCAATATAGCAATAGAGGAAGGACGAAATAGTCGTGACTTAGGAGAAACGGATAGTGGTGGTTTCCCCGAGTCTTCTAAAAAAATAAAAACCATAAGATTTACACAAAAAAACGTTCATGATTTTGCTTGGTTTGCCGATAAAAGATATAGCGTTTTAAAGGGAGAGGTAATAACTCCTCATCAAAAAAGGAAAGTAACAACTTGGGCCATGTATACTCCGAAAGAAGCATATTTATGGGTGAAAGCACCGGAATACTTAAAAGATGCTATTTATTATTATTCACTTTGGAATGGAGATTATCCCTACAATCAAGTCACAGCGGTTGACGGGACAATTAGTGCGGGAGGAGGAATGGAATATCCCAATGTTACGGTGATTGGAAGTTCGGGGTCTGCAAGAAGCCTTGAAGTTGTCATTGTACATGAAGTTGGTCACAATTGGTTTTACGGGCAATTAGGAAGTAATGAACGAATTCATCCATGGATGGATGAGGGTTTGAATACCTTAAATGAAATCAGGTATATGACAACAAAATATTCAGATAAGGATAATGCTTTATCTGTTAATGGTCATACAATACCACATCTGGAAGGAATTGATCATCATGAGGTGGCTTATCTTTCATATCAACCAATTGCAGCAATAGGAGAAGATCAACCGATAGAATTGCCCTCAGAAGATTATGTTGGGATTAATTATTGGTCAGCCGTATATCAAAAAACAGGGTTGGTTTTCTTTTATTTGAAAGATTATTTGGGAGATGAGTTGTTTGATAAATGTATGAGAGAGTATTATAGAAGATGGGAGTTTAAGCATCCTCAACCGGAAGATTTGAGAAAAGCTTTTGAAGATGTTTCCAATAAAGATTTATCATGGTTTTTTGAGGATGTAATTCAAACAACAAAATATATTGATTATAAAATAAAAGGCGTTAAAAAAGAAAAGGGTGGTAGCTGCACCGTTAAGATTAAAAATAGAGGTAAAATTAACGGTCCGGTAGAGGTTAATTTAATGAAAGATGAAAAAGTGATTGATGCAAAATGGACTGAGCCTTTTGATAAGAAGACAAGTGTTGAATTTAATGCCAATGCTTTTGCTAAAGCAGACAAAATAATTATAGACAAAGGAAGCGATATACCTGAATTGTTCCGTCACAATAATCAATGGGATAAAAGAGGTCTTTTTAAGAAAGATGAAAAATTAAAATTGGAGTTTTTGGCAGGAGATAATGAAAGAGAGTACAATAATGTGTTTTGGTCACCATTTTTTGCTTGGAATGATTATGATAAGGGGATGTTAGGAATATTTTTTCATAATATAACCATTCCGGTTTCCCGTTTTCAATATTTTATTGCACCTGTATACTCTTTCGGAAGACAGTTTGTTTCCGGGGTAAGTGAATTCAGCTATCGTTTTTTACCGGCAAGAATGCTAAAACTGTCTAAGTTCGGACTTTCCGTAAAATCTTTTAAACACAATTCCTCTTTTGCGAGAAATGACGCTTATTACATTGCTCTTTCTCCTTATTGGACAGCAAAAATCGGGAATCGAGGAGAAGAGAAACCATATAGTCAAAAAATTGTAGTCAAAGGGATTTATCGAAAAGAAAAAACAGGTCCGGTACATTTAGAATATTCGGGAGCTTTAGCTGAATATACATATGATTACAGTCATCCGAATTATAAGATCCGATTCAAACTACGTAATGAGTATTTCACCAATGTCAATACTTCGGAAGAAGTTGCGAGAGTTTTTGTAGAAAACACTTATCGTTTCAGGTATTTTAGGAGTCAAAACAAATCTTCTTGGATGTCATTGCGTTTGTTTGGGGGACAACAATATATCAGGAGCTTTGGAGGAAATGTTCACCCCTATACTTTAGGGCTTTCAGGAGCAGATGGGCGACAAGATTTATTTATGGAAGAATATTACTTCGGGCGTAATCGTTTTGCGGGCATTTGGTCACAACAAAAAAACAACAATATGGGAGACTTTAAAAATGCAACGCAAATGGGAGCAACACATGGAATGGGAGTTGCTAATTTATATGTGCAGTTACCAAAACTGAGATTTTTAGGTGTTTATGCAGATGCAGGAATTTTTGATAGTGGAACGGGATTACAAACTGCTATGAATGTTGGTGCGGGTGTTCAATTTGGAAATGTTTTTGGAGTTTATTTTCCTGTGTGGGTGTCAAGTAATTTAGAGAGTTCATTTGTTACATCAGAATACTGAGAAAGAATTCGATTTACATTAAAAATGAATCCGTTTAATCAATTATTAAAAATAAAAGGATTGTTTTAATGAACGAACTTGTTATTCGGAAAGGGAAAAGGGAAGACATGCATGATGTTCATCGGCTAATTCGAGAGTTGGCGATTTATGAAAAAGCTGAAAATGAACATACAAATAGTGTTGAAGAACTCATAGAAGACGGTTTTGGAGACTCCAAACTTTATGATGTTATTGTTGCAGAATTAGATGGGAAGATCGTTGGTTTTGCATTGTTTTACACTTCATATTCCACATGGAAAGGCAGAAGTCTTTATTTAGAAGATTTTATTGTAACAGAAAAACATCGAGGTAAAGGTATAGGAAAACTTCTCTTTGATAAAGTTTATACCATTGCAAAAGAACGTAATGTGGCTCGTTTTGAGTGGCAAGTGCTCAATTGGAATACTCCTGCAATTGAGTTTTATCAAAAGTATAAGGTGAAATTTAGCGATGAATGGCTCAACTGTAAAATTGAGTTTAAATAATTATAAAAAGGATATTAATAAATCAAAAAAAGGATTCAATTGAATCCTTTTTTTGACTTCGTTAACTCTTCTTGCTTTTATTTTACTTTAAAAGTAAGCTTCAAGTTTACTCTATACTCTTTAATTGCTCCGTTTTCTACTGTTGCACTTTGATCTTGTACGTATACGGAAACAATTTCATCTAAAGATTCAGATGCTTTTTTTACCGCTTTGTTTGCTGCATCTTCCCAGCTCTTTTCTGAGCTTGAAAGAACTTCAATTACTTTTAGTACTGACATAATATTGAATTTAAATAGTTATTATTTATTTACCAAATAGACCTTTAATCATTCCAGCGATTCCTCCAGACTTTTTATTTCCCCCCATAAAAGAAGAGGCGATATCTCCTAAGTCTAGATTTCCAAGTAATCCTGCAATTCCTTCTTGGTTGTTATTACCACTTAATTTACTTTTAAATAAGTCTAGGATAGTAGGTAAAAACGTTTTAGCTTTTGATGCTAAATCAGAAGAAAGACCTACTTTATCTGTTAAATTTTTTGCAAAATCATTTTCTAAAATAGAAGCAAAAGCATTGTCTTCTTCTGTGTTTTCATTTTCAGACAACAAACTGGAAAGCTGCATCGGATTTTCAGAGAACTTATTTTTCACTGTTTCTAAGGCTTGTCCGACAACACCTCCAACTTTGTCTTTTGGGATCCCTGTTTTATCCAAGAGATCTTTTATCTTATCATTTTGTAAAATTTCATTAATATCCATTTTTTATTTTTTAAATAATTTATCGCAATATACAAAAATTCATAGAATAATAGAATAGATCACCATTTTATGGTCAATTTTCCTATTGTTTTTCCTTCTCCCATTTGATTGTGGGTATCGAAAAATTCTTCCGGGCCGTAAATGCCTCCAACTTGAGGTTGAAGTTCTTCTTGGGTGTACATTTGGTAAACCTTTTGTAAACAATACGCAATGATTTTAGGTTTTTTATCTGCAATATGTAGCATATTAACTCCAAGCAAACTTTTTGATGTCATAAGCATTTCGATCGGTAGTTTTATTCCCATTTTTCTTAAAAAGTTGAGTTGAGAAAAAATACCGTATTTCCCCGAAGAAAGTTCTGCTCCTCCAAATAGGAATAATCTTCCTCCTGCTGCCAACATTGAAAAATCTTTCTTAAAAGTACTTCCTCCTACCGGGTTGAATACGACATCCACTTTCTCGTGCCCTAAAATCTTTTTAATTTCTTCGATATAGTCTGAAGAGTTATAATTGACAACATAGTCAGCGCCTAAATCTTTTACAATTTGTTCTTTTTCTTTTCTTCCTACTTTCGCGATAACTCTTGCTTTTTGTTTTTTTGCCATTTGGATTAACATGGTTCCAACGCCTCCTGCCGCAGAATGAATTAGGACCGTCTCTGTAGGCCTAACCGGAGATAAAAACATAGACATATAGTAAGCAGTAACTCCTTGAGTGCTCAAGGCCATTAATTGTTCAATAGGTTCATTTTCTTTCACTTCTACACAAGCATAATCGTAGGTGATTACATGTTTAGCGTAT
This sequence comes from Crocinitomicaceae bacterium, assembly GCA_027084145.1. Lineage (GTDB taxonomy): Bacteria > Bacteroidota > Bacteroidia > Flavobacteriales_D > Crocinitomicaceae > UBA4466. The sequence continues at coordinate 4,429 of JALWLM010000216.1, forward strand.
CCTCCAAATCTACAAAAAGCAAGTACGCGTTTTCCTAAAAGGGAAGTATCTGCATTTTTACCGCACTGGATGACTCTTCCAACGACGTCATAGCCGAGAACACTAGGCTTTTCCGGGGCGTCTTTATATAAACCCATACGAGCCATTACTTCCGCATAGTTGATTCCAAATCCCTCTACTTCAATCATGACTTCATTGTCTTTTTCCGGAGGGTCAATCGTGAAATATCTTAATTCAAATGCTTTTTCTGCAGATCCTTTGTTTACTAAGAAAAAGGCTT
>JALWLM010000217.1 GCA_027084145.1 Crocinitomicaceae bacterium
CCTCCATAATCAAAAATGAAATTATCAAATTGATTGAAATCCATAAGTCAAAGAAACAAAAAATACTTAATTTAGAAAAAAAAGAAAATGAAACTCTTCATAGATAATTTAAATTATATTGATTTATCTAAACCGATTGATATTTCTATTCCTATTATTGATAATGAAAGAAATCTTTCTGCATGGTATGTTTCCCCCCCGGTATTTGAACCGGTAAAGACAGAAAATTATACAGGATCTGTAAAAGAGGGAGGCCCTGTGAATTTTAGAAACATTTTTTTTAACCCTCACGGGCACGGCACACATACAGAATGTTTGGGACATATAACAGAGAACGTTTATTCTATTAATAAGGTGTTAAAGACGTTTCATTTTAAAGCACAGCTTATATCTGTTTCTCCGAAGGAGGTGGAAAATAAAGAAGGTGTTATTGACGAGGTTATCTTTCCGGAAGATTTAGGAGAAATAAGTAACTCTGTAGAGGCTTTAATTGTAAGAACTTTACCCAATGATGAATCAAAAAAATTCAAACAATATTCTTCAACAAACCCGCCTTATTTTGATGTTTCTTGTGTAGAAATTTTATTAGAAAAAGGAATCAAGCACTTATTGATAGACTTGCCCTCTGTGGATAGAGAAGAAGACAATGGAAAATTGCTTTTTCACCATGCCTTTTGGGAAGTTCCGCGTCAACCTAATTTTGAAAGAACCATAACCGAATTGATATATGTTGAGAACAACATTCCTGACGGGGAATATATTCTTAACCTTCAGACAGCCCCTTTTGAAAATGACGCTTCTCCTTCAAAGCCCGTATTATACCAAATATTTAAGAAATAAATTTATTGTTTAAAAACAAGGTCAAGACTTTCTTTAAATAAGTCTGCTGCTTTTTGCAGAATTTCTTTTGTATGAGCGGAAGAAACAAAACCGACTTCATATCCACTTGGTCCTATATATACACCTCTATCTAACAGACTATTAAAAAGACTATTAAATTTTGACATATCAGAATCAATTTGGTCTGCCCTTTTAATGTATTTTTTTCCATCAAAAGAAAGCCAAAAAATGGAACCAATCGTTACAATTTCAAAATCATAACCTTTTTCTTCGGCAAAATCATTAATTTGATTTACAAAAAACAAAGTACGCTCTTCTTGATCTTCGTAAAAGCCATCTTTTAGACATTCTGAAAGTTGAGCAATACCTGCAGCCATTGCGACAGGGTTTCCGGACAGAGTCCCCGCTTGATAAACAGGTCCGTCAGGAGAAATCATATTCATAATTTCTTTTTTGGCTCCGTATGCACCAACAGGCAGTCCTCCTCCAATAACTTTTCCATAGGTAATGATATCAGGAGAAATGTTATATAAGCCCGCAGCACCGTTAAAACCAACTCTAAAACCTGAAATAACCTCATCAAAAAATAAAAGGGCATTATATTTTGTGCAAATTTCTCTAAGTGCGAGTAAGAATTCCTTATCTTGTAATAACAGCCCATTATTTGCTGGAATCGGTTCAATAATGGCACAAGCGATGTCATCTCCATATTGTTCAAAGCATTGATTCAAAGCATTGATGTCATTTAATGGTAAGACGATGGTTTCTTGAGCAAAAGATTCCGGGACACCTGCACTGGAAGATGTTCCAAAAGTAGCGAGTCCACTTCCCGCTTTAACAAGCATAGCGTCTGTATGGCCGTGATAACACCCATCAAATTTTACAATTTTATTTCTTTTTGTATATCCTCTAGCCATTCTCAAAGCAGACATTACCGCTTCTGTACCGGAGCTTACAAATCGAATTTTGTCAATAAACGGATTTGAAGAAAGAATAAGTTCGGCGAGTTCATTTTCCAGTCGGGTAGGTGCTCCGAAGCTGGTTCCATTTTGAAGTGTTTCAATAATATTTTTATAAACGGTAGGATGATTATGCCCTAAAATAAGAGGTCCCCAACTACAACAAAAATCAATAAATTGATTATCATCTTCGTCCCAAATATAACATCCGTCACCTTTTTTCATAAATAAAGGATTTCCATCAACAGATTTAAACGCTCTAACAGGGGAATTAACTCCTCCCGGGAAATATTCTTTTGCTTTTGAAAAAAGAGATTCAGATGTTCTTTTACTAATCATAATTTTATTTTTTACCAAAAATATAAAAGTGTTAGAGAATAAAACGACGAGGGCGAGTAAAGTTTTTAACTTTGTATATGAAGGAACGAATAAGGCTTTTTGAAACAACGATTTAAGAGATGCAGAAACTTTTAACCCCATTTTTTATCCTTTGGAAAATTTATTTCTGGACTGTTTTTGTATTATTAGCAGGTTTGTTCTTTTTTATCATTTTTCCTTTTTTGTTTTCAGAGAAAGGGAGACTTGAATCATTTAAATGGTTTGTTGTTTGGAGTAGATTGCTTTGTTTTTTAACCTTTATTTATATAGATAAAAAAGTATTACAAAAGCTTCCGGAGGAGAATTTTATCATTGTAGCAAATCACGCATCTTATTTAGATATTTTTTTGATGCACTCTGTTTTTCCAAACTATCCATTTGTCTTTTTAGGGAAAAGTGAAATCTTAAAATATCCAATTATAGGACTGTATTTTAAAAACCTTAACATTCCTGTTTATAGAGAAAATAAAATTAAATCAGCAAAAACATTTTTAAAAGCAAAAAAAGCTTTAGAAAAGGGATGGTCCCTTGTTCTTTTTGCGGAGGGGAAAATACCGGAAGTAAAACAACGACCCAAAATGGTTCCATTTAAAGATGGCGCTTTCCATCTGTCAAGGAAGACCGGAAAACCAATTGTTTGTGTTTCTTTTGTGAATAATCATAAGATTTTGGCTGACCCGTTAGATTTTTGTTCACCGACAAGACCGGGCAAAAGTAAAGTGATTATATCACGAGTAATTTCAAAAGAGGAAGTAAAAAAATATTCTGTTGAGCAATTAAAAAATAGGTGTTTTTCAGAGATAGAGAAGCACCTGTTTGCCAAGCAGTAAAAAAAACATACCTTTGTATTATGAAAATAACAGAAGAAATAGTACAGCATATAGCTCACTTATCACGCTTGGAGTTTGAGGGTGAGGAGAAGGAGCAAATACGGCAGGACATGGATCAAATAATTTCCTTTATGGAAAAATTAAGAGAGGTGGAAACAGATGGTGTTGAGTCGCTTATTCACATGACTAATGAAGTCAATAAGTTAAGAGAGGATGTTGCGAAGCAAACAATAACAAAAGAAGAAGCATTAATAAACGCGCCGAAAAAAGATTCTGATTATTTTAGAATACCTAAAGTCCTTTCAAAATAAAAAACAAGATAGTTATTAGAAATAATTGATCATTTAAAAAGGGGGCAATTGCCCCCTTTTTGTGTGTTATTATATATTAATGTTACTGTTTAACAACATTAAACTTAGAAACTTCTCCTGTTTCAAAAGTTACATTGAACATGTAAACTCCTTTATCTAGAGAAGAAATATTAAGTTCAGTAGAACCACCGTTAAAAGCAACAGCTTCTTTGATTACGGTTTTTCCAGTTACATCAGTTACCGTAACAATTGCTTTTCCTTTTCCTTCTACTTCGATAGTAACAACATCTGTAGCCGGATTAGGGAATGCTTTTCCTTCTATAGTTTGTTCAGTAACACCCATTGTTGCGATATCCTTAACGCTTAAACCTAAAGAAGAAGCAGATGTTCCACTCCATCCTGTGTACCATGTTGCTCCTGATCCATCGTCAATTTTAACAGGAGAAATAGGCATAGAAGTAATTGTTTCGTTTCCTGAGTAATCTACCATGTTGTCATAACCAAAAGAGATAACACCGGGATTAAATGTTTGAGCACAAACCAGATACTTTTGATCATTAGCTAATGCTAAAGGAGAATCAACAGCACCCGGAGTGGCCCAGTTGTCTAAGCCTACAAATAACACTTGAGCACTATCCTGAGCCGTTAAAATAACAGACTTGAAACGAACAAGATTTAAGTTTTGGAAATATTCATTAAAAAGATTAAATCCGGGGTTTAATAAATCTGTCCATGTGTCATTCCACTCATAAATATTAATGAATACTTCTTCTCCGTCCATGTCTGCTGCAGAAGTTCCTCTAGGAACAAAATAGATGCCGTCAACAAACATGTTTGCAGCATTAGACATTTTTAAAAACATACAACTCTCGTATTCAGTTGTGGCATTAGAAGGGAACGTTCCAAATACAGGCATATCGTTTGCATCGACTCTGGCTAATGATAATGTTCCGTTATTAATTACAAAATCAGATGTAAATACATTATCAAAATCAGACTCATCAGGAATACCATTTAAAGACAATGTGTATGTCAATGTATATGTTCCGTTTGGTGGAGTTGTTGCCGGAGCCCATGCAGGGAAAGCGATCCCGTTCGGATTGTTTGGATTAATCCAAATAGTGTCTCCGGAATTCATTGTTGCAATTGTTTGTGTTTGATCATAAACGATATTGCTTGATGCGTCTGTAATTTTAGCATTTACAGAAACATTTGTTTGATTGGCTGAACCAAAGTTATAAAACTGGATAGATGGTGTAAATCCACTAAAAGAGAGAGGTGTTTCTGCTCCAAAGTCGGCAATTCTCACATAATCCATTGTTGTTCCTATGTCGTTTGCAAAAGCATTCATCTTATTCCCCATAAAAACAACACCCGGGTTTGGA
>JALWLM010000218.1 GCA_027084145.1 Crocinitomicaceae bacterium
ATTTTTAATAGTATATTGGAAAATGATAGATTTGTACTTTCTGATTTAGATTTTACTATAGATGATTTAGGAGAACAAAAACAACAATTTATGCAACATATGAATTATATTAGAAGTTTTCAAGATAATTCTTTAGAAGTTGAGTTTAAGAAATACTTTTCTTAAGGTTACTTTTGCTATAATTACTAATCTTAAAAGATGAAAGGTTATAAAATGAAAATTAATATTGTAGAAAAAGGTACTCAAACTTTAAAAGATGGTAGTTCTTACGATTATTTAAAAGGTCTTGCAACTGTTCAAAAATTTGGTAAACCCTCTCTTGAATTAATTACAGTAAAGGTTAATCAACCTTTATCAAAGTATTCATTAGGTGAAGTTGATTTAAATATCATGCTTCCTCATTCTGATTACGCTTATAATTTAGAGTAAAATATTATAATTAATCAAAATTAATTCTAATATTAAAGTGGGCTGTGCATACTATAAACACAAATTTAATTTGAAAGGTTTGATATGAAAAGAAATACATTCTTTAGAGTTCTCGCTCTTGGTTCTGTTGCTTCTGCTTCTGCTATGGCGGCTCCGGTTGTTGTTGATTTGACAGATGCAACTACTTCTGTTTCTAATGCTGGAACAGCTCTTATTGGTGTTGCTGTTGTGATGCTTGGCATTGGTCTTGTTTATGCTTTTATTAAGCGTAAAGCTTAAGTTTTAACCCTTTTCCCCTTCGGGGGTTATTAAATTATAGTGAAAGGTAAATTTTGATAGATTTTATGTATTGGGATATTTCGGGTTCCATTCCCTTTGATTTGCCTTTTAGTGTAATTTCCTTTTTTGGTCTTAGCGGTTTTATAATTAAAAATATTCGTAGTATTGTTCTTGGTAGGAGTTGGTGATATGATTCATTCTTTATCTCTTTTTTTCTTTTATTCTTTAGTTTTTTTTATTCCTTCTTATGGTTGTTCATTGTCTGAGGTTGTTGGTGTTTTTCCTGTAATAGATTCTATGACTTGCACTGATTATGCTTTAATGATTTCGGGTACTTCTATAGTTTCCGCTTATTTGTTTTGGAGTAATGTTACAAAATGAAAAAAATATTATTATTAATTTCTTTAACTGCTCTTGCTTTTTCTGCTCCTTCTTGTCCTGTTTCTGACGGTTATTATTGGAAATATTCTAGTACTAATACTTTTTCCGGTTCTAGTTCAACATATCCTGTCGCTTCTGCTGATTATTGTTCTGCTACTTTAGCCACGCATGATGTTTTGGTTGATATTGTTCAGTCTGATACTTTGTCTTATACTTATTCGGTAAATCGTGAATATTATACTCCTTCTTTAGAGATTGTTTGCCCTGATGGTGAAACTATAGATACTTCTGTTAATCCTCATGTTTGTATTTCTGCTCCTCCTCCACCCCCTTCTTGTCCTCCTAATTCTACTTATGATTATAATCAAGAAAAATGTTTATGTGATATTTCTTATAGTTCTGAATATTCTCTGGACGGTTCTTTAATTTGTGTTGCTCCTACATGTACACCTACTTACGAAATAAATAACGATATTTTGCCTTTATTTGCGCAAGTTCAAGTCCCTAATCATTGCTCTTTTTTCCCCCTTGGTAATTACGCAGAAGTTACTGCAGGAGATGTTGTTTGTTGTTATGGTCAAGAAGATATAAACCGTACCGGAGAATGTCCACCTAATACTATTTCTTTGGGTGGCGAATGTATTCCTGTAACTTCCTCTAACTCTTCTGATACACCTAGTTCTCATGAATGTCCTTCTCAATATTATTGGTCTTATATGTCCGAACAATGTGAGCCTTTTTTCCCTGACGATAATAGTACCGATGATCCTAACCCCCATGACAATCCCGGTTTAGGTTCAGGTTCTGATTCTGACAACGATAATATTCCTGATAGTTTGGAAGATTTTTCTTTAACTGACTATCTCGATGGCGGTGGCGATGGTTCAGAATATGGGATTAACATTGATGGTGTTTCTAATAGTTTGACTTCTGTTTTAAATTCTTATGCCCTTATTAGTGTTCCTGTTACTGCTTCGGGTACTTGTTCGGGTGATTTCTCACCTTCTTTTTATGACGGTACAACAAAAAAAACATATACAGTTGATGCTCAAAAGGGTATGGACACTTTCAACGATTTTGTTCCTATTATAAAGTATTTTATAATGTTCGTTTCTTCTGTTTCTGCTGTTATTTTATTATTTATAGGGGGTTTATAATATGCCTACTCTTGATATTGTTGGTGTTGCAAAAATGGCTTTTAAGCTTTTACTTTTTGCTTTGCTTCTTGGTCTTTTGGGTACATTTATCAATTTTATGATTGGTAAAATATCACCTATTAATCTTAGTGGTTGCATGGGGTATTATGCCGATACTTTTGGTTTAATTGTTTCTTTGAGAATCTTTTTATCTATTTTAGTTTATGGCTTTACCGCTAAATTTGCTTTTACCTTTTTTAAAGGATATTTAGATTAATGCTTAAAGCTGTAATTGGAAAACCTGGTAGCGGTAAGACTGTTTATATTGTTTCAGAATATCTTACTAAATTTATAGGTGAGGGCGGTTTTGTTCTTGGAAATATTAAGCTTGCTCCAAATGTTACTATTGATAATTATAAATATTTAGATTTTGAGGGTGTTCAAAATTTACATATTTCTATTAAAAATATTATGAAAAAAAATATTTCCCATGATGAAAAGAAGATTTTGCTTAGAGAACAGTTTCAAAAGTTTATTCCTGTTGATTCAAAAATAATTAAGTATGCTTTTGTTATTGATGAAGCTCATTTATATGGTTATCGTAAGGTTTCTAGGGGTGATACTTGGCAAGATGATTTTATATCTATTCATAGACATTTATTTTCGGGATTACCTTTTGATATAGTTCTTATTACTCAGGTCGCATCTCGTATTGCTTCTGAACTTGCTTTACAATGTGAGTTTGCTGTTAATGTTGCACCTTCTACGGGTAGATTTGCAAAGGGTCTTTTGGAGTATACATTTTATGATTCTCTTAAATCTCTATCAACTGATGATAAATTCGGTAAACTTGGTGCTAAATTTATGAAGCCTAACTCTGATATTTATGATATTTATGAGAGTGGTTTTAATATGCAAGGCAGTAATGCTCTTAGGCATAAGATTTATGCTCTTATTGTTGGTATTGTTCTTGTCTCTGCTTATGTTGTTTTTGCTTTTTGGAAAATGTTTCACCCTTCAACTTCTCATGTGTCTGATGTTGTTTCGCATGCTAAACTTGTTCATGCAAAAGATTTAAATATCTCTGTTTCTGATGATTCTATTTATGATTATGTTTGCACGGTTTTACCAAATCGTGTTAAAATGCCTTTGAATCGTTTTTCTTATAAAGTTATAGGAAAAGATAACACTTCTTATTGTAAGCGTGTTTTGGTTCGGTAGGGTATAGCATCGCAGATAAACAGATTGCCATGTATAGTGGCTTCTCGCTTTTTGCTCTTTAGGTTGTTTTTGCTTAATTCTCATTCGTATGAAATTTGCATGAATGAAAGGCTTGTAGCGGTTTAATGTTCTTTCTCTTTTGTCCTGTTCCTTCGTATTCATACTAAATACTTGCTCTTTCTCTTTCTTTCGCCATGTACCGCGACGCCCGCCCGGAATTTTGAGGACGGACGCACGGAACTAGGCGTTTTCCTTAGGTGGGGTTTAGTAATACCCACCTTTATCTTAGTTTTATATTTATTTTGTTATACTTACTAAATTAATATAAAGGCTCTAAAATGAAATCAATTACAGTAATTGACACGCTTTATGCTTACGCACCTATCTCTGTTGCAAATAATTTTTATCACAATTTTGTAAAAAATGAATGTTGTGCTTTAAATGTTGATTTTCTTGGTTTTGGTGGTGGTCGTTCGTGGTATCAAATTGAGGGTAATAGAGTAGGTATTTGTTCAGAAGAACAAGCATATAAAATGAATACATATCCTTTTTTGATTCAATTTTCTAAGGAGAACTGCCATGAGCATAATTTTTGTACTTATGATGATAAATTTAGTTACAGAAAATTATCTATTCAGAGATTAGATGTAGCGGTTATCTTTCAGAAAGATGATTTTAAAATAGAACAAAATTTAATCTCTTCTTTTCGTTCAAAGTCTACTATAGGTACAGATTTAGACATTGAAACAATGTATCTTGGGAAAAGGTCTAGCGGTAAGGTTTTAAGAATTTATAATAAAACGCTTGAATTAAATGTTACAGAAAATTACAAACAAATGGATATGCTCTCTTCTCGTTTTGGTTCACTTGATAATATTTTTACTATTGAGTTGGAACTTCACAGAAAATTTATAATGAAGAAATTCGGAGATGTTACTATTGGTTCATTGTCTAATTTGGTTTCTTATTCTTGTTCCGTTCTTTCAGGGGTTGTTTTTTTTCCTAATACTCCAATAAATAATAATAGATACCAAAATAATAACTATGATAAAATAGATAATAAATTTTGTGTTTTTGCTGAAGATGAGCATTATATTTGTACTTATGATAGATATAGCAATAAGTTGCCTTCTCTTAATAATCTTTCTAAACGTATAAATAAGATTATTATTGCTTATGCGGATAATGTAGGTTTAGAAACATCTTCGGATTATTTAAGTTTATATAATGTGATTTTTAAT
>JALWLM010000219.1:0-3944 GCA_027084145.1 Crocinitomicaceae bacterium
CGGGTACACCGTTAATATATTCTGTGACTGTTCCTGTAACACTTTTAAAATAACTGGAATCAGGAATTTGTGCTATTTCCAAAGCATTTCCGGGGCCTATAAAAGCTCTTGTTACTTTTATCATATGAATTGAGTCCGACTGGTCTAATAAACCAAATACCACAGCCGTTTCTTTAAAGTCACCGATAACATTAAGGTCTTCTTTACAAGAAGAAAAGATAAAAATAAATGCTAAAGAAATTATAAAAAGTATTTTTTTCATCAAAGTTAATTTTTATAAGAAACAAAAATAAGGATAATTTTGACAGGAATCAGCCACTTTTAATCAATAATAATGACCATTCAAGTAATCCTAATCCTTTACTTTATTTAAACCCATTGCTGAGAGAACCCATTTAGGAAGGGATTGGCCTCTTTTTTTCTTGGTGAGATCAATGTACCACCCAATTTTTTTGAGAATTGGAACTTTATGTGTTTCTACGAATTCAATCAAAGTTCCATCTTTATCTTCGATATAAGAGAAACGTCCTCCGGCTTCTCCCATATCAAATGTTTCCGCACTATCTACCGTAAAAGGATAACCGTTTTCTTCACATTCTTTCTTTAAATCATCCATTCCTTGAATATCAAAACAAAGGTGAATAAATCCCCAGTCTCCCCAAAATCTATTTTCTAAAATTTTTCTACAATCATTTCGGTCTAAAGATTGAATAAGCTCTATTTTGGAAGGTCCTAGAAGTTTTGAGAAAGGTCCTTTACGTTCTTCTTTATGACTTAATAATACACGTCTGAAACGTCCATTTCCTCCGGGAAGCATTTTTAAATCTTCAAAAATTCCCGTTTCATCATATTCTACGGTTTCATATTCTAAAATGTCTTTGTATAATTGAATAGAAGAATCAATGTCGCTTACGCCTATAATACTTCCGAATACGCCTCCGCATTTTGACGGGTGACCGGTATTTTTAAACCAAGCAGTTCCTTTAACAATTTGAAAAATGTTGCCGTTAGGGTCTTCTACAAAAAAAGTTTTTTCTCCGTTGGGAAGCATTTGTGGTTCCCCCAAGACTTTGGCACCTTTTTTAACAAAATATTGATATGTTTCTTCGACATTTCTGGATTTTATTTTGCAAGCGTACAACCCGAAATCTCCTAATCGAATATCAAAAACCGGTTTTTCTGTATTTCTGGAAGTGAATTGCCAGATCTCAAAACCTCCACCGCCTTCCATACTTAGCGCTAAAGTGGCAGTTCGTTTATGAACTTCACCTCCTGTGTATTTCGTCATTAAAGGAGCTTCGGCAGCATCCTCAAAAACTTTGATATTCATTCCGAAGAACTTACGATACCATTTCCATATCTGTTGGACATCAGGAACACCTATTCCCATTTGTTGAATTCCGCAAATGATTTTTTTCATCTCTATTGAATTAAGTAGAACAAAAGTAAAATTTTATCTGATAGCTCGTTCATTAAAAAGAACATATCCCCAACTAAATTGGAAAGAAAAAGGTTGTGATTGTTTTGGGAAATAATTGGCAGTAAAGCGAATGGGACCGATAAAACTATTTACAATGACTGAAGCAGAGGAAACAAGTAAAGGATTTCCTGATTTTGTTAGTGATTGACTATTGTCAGGGTTTTTGATGATACTTAAAAAAGGCTGAAAAATATAATTGTCCAACCTGATATCAATACCTTTAGGTAAAGAGAATATGGTATTAATACCTAAAGACCCAAATTGAAACGCTCTATATTCTTTAAGGAAAAAAGTGTTAATGTCCGGAATCATATCAAAAGCAGGCATTGATAAAACGGTAGCTGTATAATTACTGAAAATAGGATATGTATTGTATGTAAAATGACCGCTAATACCTAAATGAAAAGGAGAAGTGTTGACAATATAATTTTGAAATTTAGCAGATAAATAGAGCCATTGATGAGGTATTTTTATATCTAAAAATGAAGATAAATTTCCGGGGATTGTATGTTCTTCACCATGAATATAGCGAATAAAAAATTGAAGAAAATGTCCTTCTGAAGCAAATTGCTTTCTGTTTAACGTGTTGTGTTCGAAAGAAAACGTATAACTTCCTCCATAAAACTTTGTTACATCAGAAGTGTCTTGATTACTAAAATTTGTATTTTCATAATAATTGTTAATTAAAGAAAGATAACGGCCGTCTAATTTTAAAACAGAATTGTTACTCGGGGGATAGGATAGTGCTAGACCTGTATATTTTTCTTGTTGCACCAAAAAGGAGGGTTTAACTTCTTCAAAAAAAGTAGCAAAACTTTTGAAATAATCCCAACGATTGAAAACAAGATAAGGGGATATTGAAAAAGGATGAACCCATGGAAAATCGATCGTTGATTGAATTTTTGAAGAACCGTAAAATTTACCAAAATAGCTTTCGACATGATTCTTTGTTAAAATTTTACCGGTTGTTAAATAGCTGAACCCGATATAACCTGTATTTACAGGCCTAGAAGAGGCATGGCCTCCGACATGAATGACAAATTCATCATTTTTTTTAATTCGCAAAGACAAAGAATAAGTCGAATCTTTTTTGTTTAAATGAGGCAACATATATTCTATTTGTTCTAGAGCTAATGTTCTGAAATATCTTTTTTCAATGGTCTTAGAGTCGATAATTTCACCGGGCTTTAAAAAACTCCTTTTGAGATATCTTACTTTTTGATCTTTAGAAGTAATATGAACATCATCTACTTTTAAAGGAAGTATTTTTTCTTTGAATTTTGTCCTTTTTTGATAACGTTCTTCTTTTGATATACGTACGTTTACCAAAGTCTTAATAGAATCTATCAAGGAAATGGTTGTATTGTAGCCACTTTCAATAGCTTTATCAATTTTATCAAAGTCAAAAGTGGATACATCGTCGTTTGGTTCAATAATAATTCCTTCCTCACAGGGTATCGAGAATTCTCTATTGGTGGTAATCATATTAGTTAATTGACTAATAAGATCATCTTCATCGGAAGGACTATTTCCTGAAGAAACATTAACTCCAATAATAAAATCGGGATCAAACTCATAATACATGGCATCCGTTGGAAAGTTATCATATAATCCACCGTCAAAAAGAAGTTGACCGTTTAGTTCAATGGGGTGCATGTAAAAAGGAAAGCTCATAGAAGCTCGAACGGCAATGTTTAGAGGAACTTTATTGAGTATGACCGCTTTTCTTTCATTAATATTTGATGCGACACAACGAAAAGGAATAAATAATTGATCAAAATCATGATGAACAGAAGCCGAAACGGTACCTAATTCTTTCATCATTTCAAAATCTAAAAAATCAGATGAAATAAAATTCGTAGGCAGTGATTTCTTTAGAAGGTTTTTGAGAGTGAAATGATATTTAAAAAAAGAAGAACTTTTGTTATTTTGCCTGAATAAAAAATGATGTTTTTTAGGGAGTTTTCCGGAGACAAAAAAACGAGTGTTTTTACTTTTAACATATTGGATAATTTCTTCAACAGAAAGTCCTGAGGCGTACATTGAACCGATTAATGCTCCGGCAGATGTTCCCGTAATATAATCTATAGGAATATTGTGTTCTTCTAACGCTTTTAAAACACCAATATGAGCAAACCCCGATGCACCACCACCGCTTAAAACCAAGCCTATTTTTTGCTGTTGTCCCGTACTATATACGGGAAGAAAAATAAAAAGTAAAGCGATTATTATACTATAAAGTTGTTTCAATTTTGTTTCTTTGTTTATAATTAAGTCAGGTACAATTATAACGTCAAATTTAATGAATAATTCTGTCATCATCACATTAAAAACTTTTTATGGACTGGAAAATGTTTTAAAAGAAGAGTTAGAAGAATATGGGTATGAAAATATTAAAACACTTAATCGTGCCGTTCAATTCAATGGTACATGGAGAAATGTTTATTTGTTGAATCTTCCTTGT
>JALWLM010000219.1:3954-4683 GCA_027084145.1 Crocinitomicaceae bacterium
TTAGAATAAAAAATGAAAAAGATTTATATCTTCAAGAAAAAAAAATAAACTGGATAGATTATTTTAATGTTGATAAAACCTTTGCTGTAAAAGGAGCTGTTTTTTCAGATATATTTACTCATTCTCAATACCCGTTTTTATTAGTTAAAGATGCTATTGTTGATGTTTTTAGAGATAGAGTAGGAGAACGTCCGGATGTAAATATCAAAAGACCACAAGTGTTATTTGACCTTTACATTAATAGAAATGAAGTGACCATCTCTTTAAATACAAGTGGTGCACCATTATTTCAAAGAGGATATAGAGAAGAAACGGGAGAAGCTCCTTTGAATGAAGTATTGGCTGCAGGGTTGATTAGAATGTCAGGATGGGACAGGAAGTCTGCTTTTGTCGATCCTTTTTGTGGCTCGGGAACTTTGTTGATAGAGGCGGCAATGTTGTCTTTAAATTACCCGTCTCAAGCGGAAAGGTTACATTTTTCGTTTAAAAATTTTAAAAATTTTGACAATGTTTTATGGGAAGAACTTCGTTCTGACATCCCTAGAAGAATAACATCGATTCCTACAGATATTAAAGGAAGTGATATTAGTGCAGAAGCTGTTTTGAAGAGTCGAAGAAATTTAAGGCATTTTTCTTTTGGTCGGTTTATTACTGTAGAATGTAAATCTTTTGATGAAGTTGAAGGTTCTGAAGATGGTGGAGTAATGATTACGAACCAACCTTATGGAG
>JALWLM010000220.1 GCA_027084145.1 Crocinitomicaceae bacterium
AAAAAGAAAAGTTTATCACTTTTAATTAAAAAGCTGTTTTTAAAAAATGAAGAAAAGTTAATGTCTCATAAGGACGTTTGTAAATCGTTATCCATAAAAGACTCGTCATTAAAAACACTTGCCTTTAATATTCTTGAAGAATTAGTTAAAAATAAATTTTTATTAAGAAAACAATATGGCGTATATGAATTAAACAAAAAAGGAACTTTTTTCAAAGGAGAAATACAAATTACAGCACAAAAAGCAGGGTTTGTTGTTATTGATAATAGTGAAATTCCTGATATTTTCATCCCCCCTTCAGATATTAATCATGCTATTGGTGGAGATCTTGTAAAGGTACAAGTTGTACGAAAAAAAGGGAAGCGACTTATCGGGAAAATCGTTGAAATATTAAAACGGGGACGGGCACAATTTGTAGGAACGGTACATGTACATAGCAAGTTTGGTTTTTTAGTTCCTGATAGCACAAAAGTAGGTACAGATATTTTTATTCCTAAAAATAAATTAAACGGAGCCAAGACGGGAGATAAAGCTATTGCTAAAATCACTGTTTGGCCGGAATCTGCAGACAGCCCTTATGGCGAAATTGTTGAAGTACTAGGGAAATCCGGGGGAAATGACATGGAAATGATTGGCATTCTCCTCAATCAAGGGTTAGAATATAAATTCCCTGAAGAAGTACTTTCTGAAGCTGAAAAAATTCGATTTGAACTCGACAAGAAAGAATTGGAAAAACGTAAAGATTTTAGAGACATTGATACTTTTACCATTGACCCTGTTGATGCAAAAGATTTTGATGACGCTATTTCTTTTAAAATATTAGAAAACGGACATTTTGAAATAGGAGTACACATCGCGGACGTAAGTCACTATGTTCAACCGAGAAGCGCCATGGATAAGGAAGCTCTTAAACGTTCCAATTCCGTTTATCTCGTAGACAGAGTTGTCCCGATGTTACCGGAACAATTATCTAATATCGTTTGCTCACTTCGTCCCAATGAAGACAAATTCACCTTTTCAGCTGTTTTTGAGATTGATGAGAATGGTAAAATATATCATGAATGGTTTGGAAAGACCGTTATCCATTCCAACCATCGTTTTACTTATGAGGATGCTCAAGAAATTATTGAGGGAAAGAAAGGCGTCTATGATAAGGAAATCCGAATACTCGATAAAATTGCTAAAATACTAAGGAAAAAGAGACTTGAAAAGGGTGCGATGAATATCGAAAGTGAAGAAGTGCGTTTTAAACTGGATGAAAACGGAAAACCTTGTGATGTCATTATTAAACGTTCCAAAGATGCTCATAAATTAATCGAAGAGTTCATGCTATTGGCTAACAGAAGTGTTGCTACTTTTATTTCTAAAAGAAATCATAAAAAAGGAAAAGAATTCCCTTTTGTTTACCGGTGTCATGATGAACCTAATCCTGAAAAAATAGCATTATTTAACTTATTCATCCGCAAATTCGGATATGAAATTGATGTTACAAAACCTAAAGAAATATCTAAAAACATTAACAAGTTATTAAATGACATTCGCTATAAAAATGAGTACTCGCTTATTCAAACAATGGCCATTCGTTCAATGGCTAAAGCCATATACGACACTGAAAACATCGGACATTACGGTTTAGCATTTAAACATTACACACACTTTACCTCACCAATTCGCCGTTATGCTGATTTGATTGTCCATCGAATTCTGCAAGAAGAATTAACAAAAGAAAAACATCGATACGGAGCTGAATTAACCGAAATATGTAAACGTATTTCAAGGATGGAGAGAAGAGCGGTAGATGCTGAACGAGAAAGCACAAAATACTTTCAAACTTTATATGTTTCCGAAAGAGTCGGAGAAATATTTGAGGGGACAGTATCCGGAGTTGCAGAATTCGGAATGTTTGTAAAAATGAATGAGAATCAATGTGAAGGTATGATTCCTATCGATCAAATACCGGGAGATCGATTCCGTTTTGACCCTGATAAATTTTGTATTATCGGTTCCAAAACCAAAAAAGAATACAATTTTGGAGATGAAGTAACCGTGCGAATTAAAAATGTCAATACTGAAAAAAGACAAATTGATTTGGAATTTATCGAAAAATAAACTTGCTTTTTCATTTATCATGAACGCTATTCTACGAAAAGAACAAACGCTTACTCTGTTTGAAGACTCCGAATTTATTCTTTCTACGCAAAAACAGATTACAAAAGATTTTCAAAATTTTAACATCTCTTTTCCTGAAAAATTTCAAACAACCCCATTAGAGTTTGACGACTTAAAAACTGAAATTATAGAACGATTAACTCAAGTCAATCCGTCAGCATTACAACAATTGTTTTATATCATAGACCTCCCTGAATCACTTTTACCTCAAACCCACCAACCGGAAGTTTATTTTTCCGAAATCAGTGAACTCATTATCAGAAGAGAAGCTTATAAAGTTTATTTGAGAAGAAAATTTTCTTGATTGACTACTTACACTTATCGCAATCGCCTTTCTTTTTAAATCGATAAATCAGATAGCCAACAGCCAATCCCAATGTCATAAAAGCCAACAACTCTTGCATTATTGAAGTAAAATAAAAGTTATCCAACTACCAACATACGCCAATACCCCCATGTATCCGAGCTGAATTAACGGCCATTTCCAAGATTTGGTTTCTCTTTTTACTACGGCCAAGGTTGCCATACATTGCATTGCAAAAACATAGAAAATCAACAAACTAACTCCTGTTCCAAGTGTAAAAACAGGTGTGCCATCTTCTCGTTTTGCTTCTGCCATTTTTTCAATAATTGTTTTTTCTGTAACATCCTCTCCTATCGAATAAATCGTTGCCATTGACCCGATAAACACTTCTCGTGCAGCAAAAGATGTAATCAATGATATTCCAATTTCCCAATTAAAACCTAAAGGTTTTATTACCGGTTCAATCGTTTTACCTATAATTCCGATATAAGAGTTTTCTAATTTTGCCGCATTAATTTTCAACTCTTTCGCTTCAGGGGAAAGAGATTTTGTTTGTTCTACTTTCATTACAGCTTGTTTTATCCTATCATTGGGACCAAAGCTCGCTAAAAACCATAAAACAATAGAAATCGCTAAAATAATTTTCCCCGCATTCAATACAAATACTTTAACTTTTTCTACAACTGTTAATCCTACATTTTGCCATCTTGGAAATTTATATGACGGCATTTCCAACATTAAAAACCCTTTCTTTCTTTGTTCTATCATCTTAGACATCAACCATGCAATAAGAAGTGCTGAAATCAATCCCAAAGCATACAGTCCAAATAAAACCAATCCTTGTAAGTTGAAAAACCCTATTTGCTTATTTGGGATTACTAAAGCTATTAGAACTGTATAAACAGGGATTCTTGCGCTACAACTCATTAAAGGAGCAACCATTATCGTTATGATTCGTTCTTTCCAGTCAGAAATTGTTCTTGCCGACATCACCCCGGGTATAGCACAAGCTGCACTTGAAAGTAGGGGGACAATACTTTTACCATTTAAACCAAAGGGGCGCATCAGGCGATCCATTATAAACACCACCCTTGAGAGATATCCTGTCTCTTCTAAAATGGCAATAAAGAAAAATAATAGTGCAATTTGAGGAACAAAAATAAGCACCCCTCCTATTCCCGGAACAATCCCTTGTGTGATTAAATCCGTAAAAACACCTTGAGGCAACACGCTTGACAACCAGCTACTTAATTTCACGAAACCAACATCAATAAAATCCATTGGAATAGATGCAAAAACATAGATAAACTGGAAAATGATCAACAATATAGAAGCAAAAATGAGATAACCATAAACAGGGTGGGTTAATATTTTATCCAAAAAGAACTTATCTTTATTTTCTTTTTTTGAAACATTTACAATGTCTCCTATTTTTTCTTTAATGTATTTAAACCGTCTTTTGGTATCTTCTTCTTGTGCTTTTTCATCTTTAGATGATGCCACCGTATAACCCTTTTGAAAGGTATTCCCTTTTCTTTTCTTTAAATTAGAAAGTGCTTTTAAAATCTCTTCCTTCCCTGATTTTATACGTGCAATTGTTTGAATAATAGTCGCTTCGGGAAATAGATTTTGTAAAGCTTCTAAATCAATGGAAACACCTTCTTTTTTTGCTAAATCTACCGTATTTAGCACCATTATTACAGGGATTTGAAGATCATAAACTTGACTGAAAAACAAAAGATTTCTTTCCAAATTAGAGGCATCTAATACAACTATTACAGCATCCGGATAATCTTCATTTTTTGGATTAGAAAGTATTTTAAAAACGACTTCTTCATCTTTTGTTCTTGGATATAAACTATATGTTCCCGGAAAGTCAATTAATAAATGTCTTTCTCTTTCAATGTTAATTTCACCTACTTTTTTATCTACTGTAACACCCGGGAAATTACCTACATGCTGACGTAATCCGGTGAGCATATTAAAAACAGAAGTTTTTCCAGTATTCGGATTACCTAAGAGTGCTACTTTCATCAATTTTGTAATGGATATTCTACTTCTATTTTATTCGCTTCATTAATCCGAAGAGAAATCAGGTTTCCGCTCACAGATACAGCTATCGGATCTCCAAATGGTGCTCGAAAAGCAATTTCTACATCTTGCCCTTCAACCAATCCCATCTCCATCATTT
>JALWLM010000221.1 GCA_027084145.1 Crocinitomicaceae bacterium
TTTTTCTTCTATAATTGAAATAACAACCGGTAAAAGTATGTTATGAGTTTCCCAGTCTGATCAAAATCCCTCTCCAAGTTTTAGAAGGACTAAGACCCAAGTAAATCTTTTATTTTCCTTTTTAATCTCATTTCTCATCGCCATTCCGCCTCCTTTCTTATAAATTCAGTTATCCAATTCATAAGCTTTTTTAAAGTCCAATTATAAGATATACTGTATTCTTTACCATATGCGTTATCAAAGATTATTAACATACTAAATTCTTTATCCTCTCTTATTATATCAAACCGTTCTAATGATTCTATAATAGTTTTTGTAAGTGCGTTTCCTAACATAGTCTCGCCGGTTATAAAAGTTTTTTCTCTTTTTTCGAGTAGGTTTTTTGCTCTCATATAAGAAAGTGTTGAATCTAAATCTAATCCGTGCGATAATGCTAAACGTAAAACGTCTTCTATATCACCAGAATAGATTTTTGCCAATTCTTTTTGAAATTCTTTTATTTCAAATATAGTGAAAGGATATTCAGATGCTATTTCTTCTATTTGTCTCATATTTATTTGCTTTTTATTATTTCAATATCTTTACCGGTATTTTCATATTTAAAGAAAAACTCTTCGAATGTAGTTTCTTCCGGAATATTGTTTGCAACAAAACAAGGTATTCCATAACTGTCTTTCATAACAATATGATATTCTGCATAACCTTGATAACGCTTTAACTTTACATTGTCTCCAAAGAAAATATCTTCGTTGTTTGCGTCCTTAATGCCTGTAAATAGTTTATCTTCTGTTTTCTCTGAACCGTCTATATATGGTATAATTAACTGTCTTTGATTTTCTTCTATTTCAAAAACTTTGCTACCTAATAAACGCCCGTCTTTGTCGAAATAATTTCTTTTGAATTTTATCTTTTCCATAACACAAATATACTAATTATCAATTAATTAACCAAACTTAAATATTTTTTCTTTACAAAATATTCAAAATAAACATTTGCCTCTCCCCAGTCGTCAATAATCACAAGTGAGTTACGATGATGAGCTGACATAAGCGCTTCTAATCCATTTTCACCAAATTGACTCGAATACCTTTCAGCTTCTTTCAACCAACGCTTCGGACAGTTTATTTCAACCAATTCTTCGCCTGTTGAACCAAGCTTCTTATCTCTGTATTTCAAAGATAATATTTTCCGAGCTTCAAGTTCATCGCCTACACTTCTATCTTTATCAGCAAGCATTTTTTTTGCTCTCAATGTTTCAACAATATGTCCAATTCTTGAAACTTCTTCTACATCTTCTTCCGAGTGTGTCCACCAAAGATTTTTCGAGCTGAAATACAGTTTCTTAATTCTTCCATATTTTATCCCGTCTTTTAATTCTTTAAACTTAAATACTTTTTTCATCTCTATTATTTTTTCTATATCAGATATAATATCAGATAATAATTTCTCGGTTATTTGTGCTTGTGCAGTAAACTTTGAATATTCCTTTACAGCTTCTAATTCTTTTTGATATTTCAAAAACAACTTTAATAATTCTTCTAATGCTTTCATTTTCTCAAACAACATTTTTTATATTTTTTACAGGAACCACAAGGACACGGATCGTTCCTGCAAACCTTTTTATCTTTTCTTATCGTGCCAAGTTTCATATAATACATCGCTTCAATAGTTTTTCGTAAACCAACTTCTTCTATCAAAGTTTTGTTTTGTTTTGATACAAGAAATTCGGATACTTCAATATAACTCAGTTTATATCCGTGACTATTGAAATGATTTGTTATTGCAAATAGCAATTCAATGTCTGACTGATTGTAAGTGTAACCAGCTTTGCCTATTATCCCACCAACCTTACTCGCTATCTCTTTTCCTGAAATATTCTTCATAATCTCTAACGTTTTTAAATTTTAATTTGTCGGTTTCATTTTCAAAATATCGCCAAATGAAATAATGATTCTTATAATCTTGATTTGCTAAAAAACGCCATTTCATTTTCGTAAAGTCAAACCACCCGATTGTATGTTCATCTAAAAAAGGGAAGTATATCAATACATCTACCGAAAATTGATTTTGTGCTTTATTCAATTCTTCCGGGATTCTACGTCTGCCCAGCCAACTCATAGCTTAAAGAATTTAACATTTGAATTATAAGCGTATAACGGCGTGATGATTGATTTATTCATACGCTCGTATTTCAAGCATAAAGCAAAACTGTGAATGATTAGCTCTGCAATGTAACGATTAAGCAATTTCTCGCCTTTTCTGTCATAAATTTCTACTTTTACCTTATCACCTATACGAATGATATTATCTTTTGAGTCTTTTGGCAATTTCAATAATGTCGCATTTGTTTCTTTTTTCATCTCTTTTTTATTTTGGTTTGTTTTCATAATTAAATTTTCTTAAACCTTTCACCTGCGTCGCTCTTATTCCAATTATCCAAAACAAATCGCCGGCTTGCAAATATTCAACCGCTTTTGCTTCATAAATCTCATCTAATTCTACTCCGCCGATACTTGACTTAACTTTGTCGTGATAAGCATATTTTGATTTTACGATAGTTACAATATCACGCCAATTTTCAGGTGCAAAATTATCAAGCGTCTTTTCAAAATTGGCTCCAACCTGAACAGCTAAAACCGGCAAGTATATATTTTCTCGTTTTAATCCCAATAATAAACCGGCTAAATTCACTCCAGAACCGCCTATTATAACAATCCGCTTTACGCCTTTCGGTATGTTTTTAACTTGATTACTTGTGCTTTGAGTTCCTTCTCTGCTCATCATCCAAAAAGGAATATAAAATGCACCGGTTTTTTCTGCGTAATCTTTTGCTCGCTTGATTATTACAGAGTTATAGCCGTATTTATGCTGTATAATGTTTGCGCCCCTTTCTTTTGCATCAAGGATAACATCAGATAATTTTCCTGTCGGCGTGTGTGCTGTAAATTTCAAACCAAAATATTCACTTATACGAGCAATTATATTGATTTGTGGAGAAAATCTCGAACCGGCTGTCGTTACTTCTTTGTAACCTTTTTTAATTGCCTCCTTTACCATTATGAAAGCTTGACGGCTCTTTGCTCCGTTTGCCCCTGCAACCATATATAAATCATCTCTTTTTAGCCAAATATCCCCTAATTGTTGTATCGGAGTGTAGATTGTTTTTCTCATTGTGTTTTTTTTTAAATTAATTAGTTTTTCATTATCGTTATACTACCTGTAAATAAATTATGTTTATAAAGTTCTATTTTGTGAATAAAACTTGTTTCGTAATAATCCATCCTGTCTGAAAATATCATAATAAGATTTTTTCCATTATTAATTTTTGAAATATGAAAAACTGTTTTTTCATTATTTAATTCTATTTTAATATCTGATTCAGCAAAAATTACTTGTAATTTTTCTAATTCTATATTTGTGATAGTATTAGCCCTGTATTTCATCTGTTTCTAATTTTTCTTTGTTTAAATAAACACATTTGTAATTCTTGTCATCATCAACGTATCTCGTTAATAAGAACGATACTACTGTTTCATTATCAAACGAAATTACTGATATAAATTCACTTCCTATTACATCAATTCCGCCATCAACAAATCTACCTAATGAATGCAGTTTGCTAATTTCATCGTAAGTATAAAAATTTCCTTCTTTCATAATATTGATTTTTTATCTTTACTTTCAATTAATATTCTTTTTGTTATGCCGTTGATACGGTCTTTATCGATTTTGTAAGCGTCTAAAATCACTCTGATATTATTCCATTCCTTGATGTCTAATTGTGATAACATCTTAACAGCTTGAAATAATTCATCGTAAAAAAAAGTGAACGCCTGCTCGTCTATCTCATCAAATCTTTGAACTTCTTTTTTGTATGCACCGGCGAGTTCTTTTATCGTTGAATTTACCTGATTTTTGAGCTTTTGTTTGTAGTATGGAGTAAATCTTATCTCAAACAAAATATCAGATAAAACTTGTGATGCTATTATACCGGCGACAATAGTATCCTTATTCATATCCTTCAAATTCTAAATTCCAATTTGCGCACAATACATCTAAACTCTTTTCAAGTGTTATAAACGTTTTAGATTGATTAATTAATTGTCCGTTGAAGTGTATGAAATAACCGGTATTCCAATTTGAACTCCCTTCCGTGAAATATACACGAGCTTCTCTTATGTCATCATCACAGATTTGCTCTTGATGTTTTGCGTTGCTGAATATTGCAACCCTGCCAGATTTTAAACTTTTGTTAAGTGAAGTTTCTTTTGTTAATGTTTTCATCTCTAATTTCTTTTTTTTTATATTTTACCTTTGAAAAGGGGGAGTGTTTCATCCCCCTGTTAGTTTTTTTTATACAATTCGTTTATCTACCGGTTCAAATTCTATTTTATGAACTTTTTGATATTCTTTTAAATCGAAGTATTTTTTGTGGTCTGATCTGTTCCAATTATAATCATCATAAGCATTTTGCATTTCGTTTTGAAAATCTACAATTATAATTTCTTTGTAAGTGAATTGTGTATTCCACCCGTCTATGATTAAATCAATAAAACCGTTTCCAATATACTCGGTTTCAAATGTTAATCCGTTAAACTTTGCGTAATTACTTCCTTTTTTTACTTTTACGATTGCTTTCATTT
>JALWLM010000222.1 GCA_027084145.1 Crocinitomicaceae bacterium
CAGTAAAATCTCTTACTTATAAACACAAAAATTAAACTACCTTTGCACTATGAGAAGAATGGAAGATGTTATTTGTGCATTGGCAACTCCTTCAGGACAAGGAGCCATAGGTGTAATTAGAGTATCGGGGAAAGGAGCTAAACATATCGTGTCGGAAATCTTTTCAAAAAACATTGCGGACAAAAAATCTCATACGCTCCATTTTGGAATAATAAAAGAAAAGGATCAAATTATTGATGAAGTTTTAGTTTCAATTTTTGACGAAGGGAAAAGTTTTACCGGAGAAGAAAGTGTGGAAATAGCGTGTCATGGGTCCAAATTTATTTTGGAAAAAGTAATATCACTCCTTTTGGATAAAGGTTGCCGTTTAGCAGAGCCGGGAGAGTTTACACAAAGGGCTTTTTTGAATGGAAAAATGGACTTATCACAGGCAGAAGCCGTGGCGGATGTCATCGCATCGGAATCTCAAGCCGCACATGGGGTGGCAATACAACAAATGAGAGGAGGTTTTAGCTCGGAACTTAAAGAGTTAAGGGAAAAATTAATCCATTTTGCTTCCTTGGTAGAATTGGAGTTGGATTTCTCGGAAGAAGATGTGGAGTTTGCAGACCGTAAAGAATTAAAAACATTGGTAGAGGAAGTCATAGATTACCTCAACGATTTGATACGCTCATTTGAATTGGGAAATGCCATCAAAAAAGGTATTCCCGTAGTGATTGCCGGACGACCCAATGCAGGAAAGTCAACCTTGCTGAATGCCTTGTTAAACGAAGAAAGAGCAATTGTTTCTGAAATAGCAGGAACGACAAGGGATACCATTGAAGAGAAAATAACGATAAACGGAATTGATTTCCGTTTTATTGATACCGCCGGAATTAGAGAAGCTACCGACGAAATTGAAAAAATAGGAGTGGAGCGAGCTTTGGAACAAATCGAAAGATCAGGGATTTATATTTACCTTTTTGACGCATCGGAGATGACGGCATCACAACTCGAAGAAGAGTTGCAAAAACTTCCCAAAAATAAAAAAAGAATTATTGTAGCCAATAAATCGGACTTGTTGACAGCAGATAAAAAACAAGCATTAAAAGATTTTTCTCCCGTCTATATCTCCGCAAAACATAAAAAAGGATTGGAAGGGTTAAAAGAAGAGCTACTAAAGGAAATAGATTTGGGGCGACTTTATTCGGGCAATACCATTATCACCAATGCACGTCACAAGGGAGCACTATCTCGAACGGTAGAAGCATTACAAAAGGCAAAGGAAGGAATGGAGATGAATGTAACGGGAGATTTCTTAGCCATGGATATCCGTCAAGCAATGTATGAGCTGGGCACTATTACGGGGCATATATCGGAAGAAGACCTGTTGGATAATATCTTTTCCCGCTTTTGTATCGGCAAATAAAAGAGTTTCGTCTTATAAGTTAAACGATAACAAATGGTTTTTGATTCATAAAAAGGGAATCATTTATTGGCTCCCTTTTCCGTCTTCAGTTCCAAATCCTCGTTGTCCGGTAAGTGCAACATAGTCAGTTCGTGGGCTTCTATGGTCGCCTCCGCCTTCCTTGTTTCACTATCACCGGACAACTGCGGGTTTTCCACTTGCGCCGGGGTAGAATTTGGGTTTAATCGAAATACAAAAAATAATAAGCTTCGACATTGTCTAAATAAGCTCCGTCAAATCCTGCATCAATAATTTTTTTGGTATAAGAATCATTATTTCCGTAAATAATTTCTTGCCAATCTTTTTTCCAGAATTTTACCCAAATTTCATCTTCATACCCCTCATAAGGTTTTTTAAGCCAAGAGGGATGATGCAGTTTCCAATGGTCTTTCCAATAATAACGATAAGATTCTGCCGCACCAATGTTCATATAAGCGATGACCAATCGTTTACCTCCATTGGCTTTCGTCTTTAGCAACTGAATCTCCGAAGAAGAAAAAGCGGTGTTTTCAAAAAACAAATCGATAAGGACAACATCAAAGTTCGTATTTGCAATGGCGTTGATAAAGTCTTGCCTTGAAGCGTAATTTTTTGTGTTGATAAGATAAAGATAGTTTTGAGCATCGGAGAGAGAATGAATATCATTGCTGTTCTCATTGACAATCGTATCGGGGATGAAAGAATAATCATAATTATTACTGCTTCTTGGAAAACAAAGGAATCCTTCATTGAGGTTTTTATCAATGGCATTAGCAATTTCATTGTTATTGGAAACAAATTCGGAAACCATGACTTTTTTTAAAGAAATCACTTGCCTGAGCATATCGAGTCGCTCATTATCGGGAGCATATTCCCCGTTGTAAAATAACTCCTCAACCCCTAAGCCGTTAATGACCGAAAGATAATCAGTGTGTAAGCCGTCTTCGGGGGATAAATGCTTAAAAATAAGTTCGACGCCATTTTGAGGGATAATGATAAATTGAGGACGGTATTGCCGCGCATAATTCGATATGCGTATAACAAAATCCTGCATTTTTTCTCCTGCTTTGTTCGATCTTTTTTCTTTAGAACAACTGAAAAGAGAAATTGCAATGAGCGATAGGAATATGATTTTCTTCATAGTTTAATAAACGTTTTTTTAGAGTCACTATTGTTACCGGATTAAAGAAGCTTGAAATAACTTTAACTCTTCCCAAGTAAATTGGTCATTCGATTTTTCCTTTAAAAACGAAAGTGATTTTCCTTCGTTTTTTTCAAAAAGCAGTCTTAAATGTTCAATTTTATCGTTTTCCATAATCTCTTCCAATTCCAATTTTTCCTCTCGGATTAACTTAATTAAATGTGTATTTACCGTTCCTTCGGAAAGTTTTCTTATTCCGGCTATTTCACCGATAGACATTCCATTTTGAAGGAGTTCCAATGTAATCTCATGCGATGGTGTTTTTTTCTTTTTTTCTTTTTTCTTATCCTTCGTTTGGATTTGAATGTATTCTTTATCAAAATCAAATGTGGTATTTTGCTGAAGAAGTTCTGACTTTACTTTTTCGATGCGTGCAATTTTGTAGTGCTTGATTTCACTTTGTTCAAATATCGTTTTGGAAGGAGTCATATCATCTCGAAGACATCGGGTCAAAAGCAATGCTTTTTTGAGTCGTAGAATGGTGTCGGTAAGTAGAAAATCCAATTCTTGAAGTTCTTCGCTATACTGTTTCGTTTTTCTCTCTTGTTGGAGTTCCCCCATTTTTTTCAGGTTCGAAACTAGTATCTTGTCTAAAACGGGGAAGAAATAATCGTAAGCAGCCTCTATACGTTGATACAGAAATACAAGATCTACTTCCGATTTTTGGAAAATATGCTCACTTTGATTTCTAAATTTACGAGCATTGTCTAAAGTATTATTGAGTAATTTTACTTGTTGATTCACCCAATCGTAATTCTCGGATTTTTTAGATTTCGCTTTGGCTTTTTCGTAAGTTTTACGATGACTTTCCCAAGCGGTGGTGATTTCTAACCAATCAAAAGCACGCAATAAATGCTCTTTTAAAAATTGAAGTGTATCTTGACTGACCTGCTGTTTTACGGTTTCTATACTCGTTGTGTTTTTACAAAAACGGGTAAGTTCTTCATTGATTTTTAAAGCATTGGAACGAATGGGGCTTAACAAAACAAGACCGTCGAGAGATTTTAATCGCGAAAGAGCAACATAAGATTGACCGGCAACAAAAACTTTGGAAATATCCAGCACGGCCTTTTCAAAGGTCAAACCTTGACTTTTATGCACCGTAATCGCCCAAGCTAATTTTATGGGATAATGAACGAAAGTACCTAATACAACTTCTTCAATTTCCCCCGTTTTATCGTCTTTTTCATAGCGGATATTGTTCCACTCGTGTTTCTCGACAACAATGACTTGATCCTCCTGAGGAAAACGAACCAAAATAGTATCTTCTTCCAGATGTTCAATCCGTCCTATTTTACCGTTAAAAAAACGTTTTTCAAAAGAAGTATCATTTTTAATAAACATGACTTGTGCCCCGACTTTCAGCTCTAAAGTTTCGGGCAAGGGATATATTTTTTGAGGAAAATCTCCGATAATTTCAGCATTATAGAAATAACTTTTTTCACTAAGTGCGTCTAATGCATCACGATTGATTTTATCCGCTTCGCGATTATGAGTGGTGAGTGTAATATACTCTTCATTTTCGATGGCCTTAAAATCGGGCTGTACGTATCGGTTTAAGATTTCAATGTCTTTTTCGGTGATCTTATTTTCTCTTAAATGATTTAAAATGCGTATAAAAGTCTTATCTTCTTGCCTGAAAATCTTGTCCAATTCAATATGAACCGCTTCTATTTCTTTAAAAGCTCTTGCGTGAAAGAAAAAGATACCCGGATAATATTTTCTCAAATATTGCCATTCTTCGGGTTTGACAATGGGAGGAAGTTGTAACAAATCACCGATAAACATGACTTGTGCTCCCCCGAAAGGACGATTGTCATTTCGCACATTACGCATCACCCAATCAATCGCATCCAATAAATCCGCCCGAAGCATACTAACCTCATCAATAATGAGAAGTTCTATTCCTCGAATGACATTTCGTCTTGCCGCATTCATCTTAAAATGCCGAATCAATGAATTTTTATCCTCTAATTTGACACTATGGGAAAAAACTTCG
>JALWLM010000223.1 GCA_027084145.1 Crocinitomicaceae bacterium
TACAAAGAATAGAGCACAAATCAATTTTTCGAGAAATGTTATCTAATATTAATTCTTAAATGGATGAGTTTACGGATAAGCATTTGTTTAACAAGATAAAAGAGGGTGATAAAAATGCTTTTGAATATTGTTATAAACAGAATTTTACCGGCTTGTATTATTATGCGAAAAAATTTGTCGGGAGCTCTGCAGTAGCTAAAGATCTGGTGCAAGAATGTTTCCTGAAAATTTGGGAAAACAAGAAAACTATATCCATTGAATCTTCCTTTACTGCTTATTTGTATAAAATGGTATATAATCAGGTGTTAAATTATATAAAACACCGACAAATTGTTAATAAATACCAGGATTATTATAAAGAGAAAGCCTATTATTCGGAAATATATTCTTCTATTACTAAGGAAACAGGACAATCTATTATTATTGCAAAAGAATTTGAGGAACGAATAAATCATGCAATAGAAAACTTACCCGAGAAATGTAATCAAATATTTAAGCTTAGTCGTTTTGAAGGATTAAAGAATCGTGAAATAGCTGCACAACTGAACGTTACACTTAATACTGTCCAAAAGCAGATTTCGATTGCTTTAAATAAACTTAGAGAAGAACTATCCGATATTTTATAAAGAAACAAGATGTAATTTATTGATTATTAATGATTTTGTATAATTTGGTGTTTTTTTTTGAAAAAAACAGAATTCTCTTTTACTGCAAATTCATTTTAAGTTGTCGTATAGATAGTTCATTGAATTTGGAATAAGCTCTTCTAATTAGAAAGATGTGCTGTCTATGAGTTGTGAAAATCATAATTTAAGAATTTAGGTTTAAACAATTTGAAAAAATATTGATTTTCACACTCATCTTAACTTAAAATATCCCAAACAATAAACTGTTTATTGTACTTATAGCATGAATGAAAAAATAAATATATTAATTAGTAAATTTTTACAAAATCAATGTTCTCAGTCAGAGATTGAGTTTTTAATGAATTGGATTAATGAAAATGCAGAGCACCGACAATATTTTGAACAAATGAAAACAGTTTGGGACGGTGTTGAAATTGTTTATAATCCTGACAATATCAATTCAGACCAAAGCTGGAGTGAACTAAAATCTTTGCTTGAAAAAGAGAAAAATACACATATCAAAATTTCTGATAAAAGTTATAAGAACAAAAATATGAGTGTATTTTTACGTATTGCCGCAATTGTCTTAATTAGTTTCGGCTTGTCTTGGATTGTATTTTATACCTATTATAATTACTATTCGAATACAAAATTTGGGATGCTGGAATTAACGGTACCTAAAGGCTCAAAATCAGTACTTAAATTGGCTGACGGGACCACCATTTGGTTAAATTCGGAAACAGTGGTAAAATATCCCGAACATTTTTCGAGTAAGCAGAGAGATGTGTATATTGAAGGAGAAGCATTTTTTAAAGTATCGAAGAATAAAGAATGGCCTTTTAAAGTACATACTTCCGATTTAGATATAATAGTTTTAGGAACATCATTTAATGTTAAGGCATATCCTGATGAAGGAACTATTGAAACAACACTTGAAGAAGGCTCTGTTCTTATCGAGAAAAAAAGCAAATCGGGGAAAAAACAATATATTTCTTTAAAGCCCAATCAACGAGTTACTTTGGTTAAAGAAGAAGGAAAACTTTCACTTGATATGCAAGCCGGAAACAAATTGAAAGATGAATCGCTTAAAGAATCGAAAAAAACTCCTTTGAAGCGAAAAGAAAAGTTTTATTTGGATGAAAATACAGATACACAGTTATATGTTGCATGGAAAAATAATCATTTGGTGTTTAAAAACGAGCCTTTTGAAAGTTTGGCTGTTAAACTTGAACGTTGGTATAATGTTGAAATTATAATTGAAAATGAAAAACTTAAAGAGTATCGTTTTACCGGAACTTTTGAAAATGAAACTATTGAACAAGCTATAAAAGCTTTACAGCTAACTACAAAGTTCAATTATAAATTTGATAAAAATAAAATTATCATAAAATAAATACTAATTATTCATTAAAATTTATATGCCTATGATATAGATATTTTAATCTTTAAAAAACAAAAAACCGGAAAATGCGCCAACATTTTCCGGAATTAAAAGTTAAACACCGACAGTGAAACTGTAAAAAACCAATGTCGGTAATTGTCTAATCTCTAATCCTACAAATTTATGAAAAAAATTCTTTTAATTATGAGACTATCACTATTTTTTTTGTTAATCAGTGTGTTTAATGTCTCTGCTACTGTTTATTCTCAATCAACCAGAATTTCATTAAATCTTAATAAAGCTACTCTTTCCGAAGTTCTTGAGCATATAGAAAATACGAGTGACTATCGTTTTTTATATCGAAAAGACTATCTGGATTTAAATAAGAAAATTACAGATAATAAGCACAACAGTAGCATTGATAATGTGCTAAAAGATGTTTTGTCGAATTATAATGATTTATCATATTCAATTCTTAAAGATAATCTAATTGTCATAGCTCCGAAAAAAATTAATTGGGAGTTAACAGGTATGGTTACCGATGAATCCGGTAGCCCAATACCCGGGGTAACCGTTTCGCTAAAAGGAAAACCTATTGGTACCATCACCGATTTAAACGGAAATTATTCGATACAAGTATCCGAAGGCGATATTTTAATCTTTTCCTTTGTCGGTTATGAAAAGAAAGAAGTAGTTGTTAAAAGTCAGACGGTTATTAACATAACATTAGTTGAATCTGTACAACAACTTGATGAAGTAGTTATTACAGGATATGGTACACAAAGAATAAAAGATGTAACAGGTGCCATTAGCAATATTTCTACCGATGATATTGAAAATCGTCCTATGTTGCAGTTTCAGGATGCTTTACAAGGAAAGGCTGCCGGAGTACAAATAATTAGCCCTTCGGGAAAACCACAAAGTGGTGCTTTTATCAGGATTAGGGGAACAACCTCTATAGATGGAAGTAGCGAGCCATTATATGTTGTTGACGGAGTTCCTTCTGAAAATTTGCAAAACATAAACCCCAATGATATTGAGAGTGTAACTATCTTAAAAGATGCCTCTGCTGCTGCTATTTATGGGTCATCAGGTGCCAATGGGGTGGTTATTATTAATACAAAACGCGGAGTAAATCAGAAACCAACGGTTGAGTTTAATTCTTATTTCGGATTCTCAAAAGTGATGAAATATATCGATGTATTAGATGCTCAGCAATACATTGCTTTAATGGATGAACTTGGACTTTCAACAGACTGGAGTCTTTATACCGCCAATACAAATTGGCAGGATGAAGTGCTGAGAACTGCCGGTAACAGTAGTAATCAGTTATCGCTTTCCGGTTCGGACGATAAAACAAACTATTATATTTCAGGAAACTGGACAAAGCAAGATGGAATTGTACGTAAGAATACAGCCGATCGATATAGTGCTAAAATTAATTTTGACAGAGATATTACTCCTTGGTTAAAAGCAGGAACTAGTATTTTATACAGTAAGTGGCACGATGTAAATATTACAGATAATATTGGTGCCGGACGTGGAGGTGTTATTTTAGGAATGCTTACTACACCACCTGTAATTGGTGTTTATAATCCAGACGGAACTTTTACCGGTAATCCGCTACAAACTTCGTGGGAAAATCCGGTTGCAAGTACTGATGCCCCTGAGCAAGATTATTATCAAACTCGATTTCAGGGAAATTTCTATGCGGAGGCAAGTATTACTAAATCTCTTAAATTTAAATCTTTAATATCCTTAGAAACTGCAAATGGTCAATTTAACTATTTTCTTGATCCTTACAAAACAGACTGGGGACGTGTAAATCAAGGTATCGCAGAGGAGTCTTCGGATAAAATGGAATATTGGTTAAGTGAAAATACCATCCGGTTTAATAAAAAATTCGGAAAGCATAATTTCTCAGCATTAGCAGGGTTTATAGTTTCGCACAGACAGTACAATTCCTTGTTTGTTAGAACTACACATTTTGCAAATACTGCCGTAAAGACTATTGATGGCGGAGCAATCATTGAAGATGTAAGCAGTACTTATAATGAGCGTTCTAATTTATCGCAAATTGCTCGAATAAATTATGATTTTAATAACCGATACTTAATCACCGCCAATTTCAGAGCAGATGCTTCATCGGTTTTCGGACCCGGAAGCAGGTGGGGTTACTTCCCTTCTTTTTCTGCAGGCTGGAGAATCTCTGAAGAGAACTTTTTAAAAAGCGTAGATGCAATTAATGATTTAAAATTGCGTATTGGTTGGGGACAGGTTGGGAATGACCGTATTCAAGAATATGCATGGTATGGAACCGTAGGTTCCGGGTATAACTATGTGATTGGAGGAACCATTGTCCCCGGTATCTCGGTAGAAACCATTGAAAATAAAGATTTGAAATGGGAAACTACTTCACAAACCAATATTGGTATCGACCTGTCATTGTTTAACTATCGTTTGGGATTAACTTTTGATGCGTATGTTAAAAATACCTCTGATTTATTATTATCGATGCCGGTACCCCGTTCAACGGGTTTTGAATCAACAATACAAAATGTAGGTGAAATTCAAAACAAAGGTATTGAAATACTTATCAGTACTAAAAATTTAG
>JALWLM010000224.1:0-3058 GCA_027084145.1 Crocinitomicaceae bacterium
ATTCAAGCCCCTATTACAACCCTTACTAAAGAAGCTACAAAAGATATGGGCTTGGACCATAAGACTGTTTTGCAAGCGCGTAATATGTTTGCTTTGGGTATTGTTTACTGGCTCTTCCATAGGGATATGCAATATACATTAGAATATTTTAAGAAAAAATTTAAGAACAAGCCGCAAATAGCAGAGCTTAACTCAAAAGTTCTTGAAGCTGGTTATAATTATGCGCATAACATCGAATTGACCCGTACGTATATTGTAAAACCAGCTAAATTAGTACCAGGCACATACCGTTATATTAATGGTAATACGGCTACAGCTTGGGGGCTTTTGGCTGCTGCAGAGAAATCAGGTCTAAAACTTTATTTAGGTTCATATCCTATTACACCAGCTAGTGAAATTCTACAGGAGATTTCTGCACGTAAAGACCTTGACGCTATTGCATTCCAAGCAGAAGATGAAATAGCTGGCGTAGTAACTACCATAGGTGCTGCATTTGCTGGTAAACTCGCAGCAACTTCTACTTCAGGCCCAGGTCTAGCACTTAAGAGTGAAGCTATTAACTTGGCTGTAATGCTCGAATTACCAATTGTTATTGTTGATGTTCAGCGTGGTGGTCCTTCAACAGGTTTACCAACTAAACCAGAACAGTCTGACTTGCTGCAGGCACTTTGGGGACGTAATGGAGAAAGTCCTGTCGTAGTTTTAGCAGCTTCTACACCTGCAGATTGTTTTGATTATGCATATTGGGCTGCTAAGATTGCTCTTGAACATATGACTCCTGTATTATTATTGACAGATGGTTTCTTAGCTAATGGTTCACGTCCATGGCGTATTCCTTCTTTAGATGAGTTGCCAGAGATTAAACCACCTATTGTAAAAGAAGGCGAATTAGAACATTATTATCCATACGAAAGAATCCCTGGTACATATATACGCCGTTGGGCTATAGCAGGAACTCCTGGTTATGAACATGTTATCGGTGGTCTTGAGAAAAAACAGGTTACTGGTGAAGTTTCTTATGATCCTGTTAATCACGAGAAAATGGTAATTGAGCGTGAGAATAAAATTAAAGAAATACAAAAATACATCCCAGAACTTAAAGTTGACGGACCGGATAGTGGAGATTTATTAGTAGTAGGATGGGGTGGAACATATGGTCACTTACATACTGCTGCAGAAGAATTACGAAAGGAAGGCTATACAATCAGTCACGCTCAATTTAATTTTATTAATCCATTACCTGCTAACACAGAAGAAGTTTTCAGCAAATTTAAACGTATTTTGATTGCTGAAATGAACCGCGGACAATTCTTCCGCTACTTAAGAAGCGAATTCCCTCAATTTAATTATGTTCAATACACTAAAGTTCAAGGTATTCCATTTACAGTTTCTGAACTTAAAGAAGCTATCAAAAAAAATCTGGAGGACTAAGCCATGGCTGAAACAAAACAAACTCCAAAATACACTTTCAAGGATTTCCAAAGTGGCCAGCAAGTTCGCTGGTGTCCAGGATGCGGCGATACTGCAATTTTACGCGCCGTACAAACAGCATTTGCTAAAATGGGAATCCCTAAAGAAAAATTCGTTGTTGTATCCGGTATCGGATGCTCTTCCCGTTTCCCATATTATATGGCAACTTATGGTATTCATGGTATCCACGGACGTGCAGGTGCTTTAGCAACAGGTATTAAAATCAGTAATCCAGATCTTTCTGTTTGGCAAATAACAGGTGATGGTGATGCTTTGGCTATCGGTGGTAACCACTTTATCCACGAAATACGCCGTAATATTGACGTAAACGTATTGCTTTTCAATAACAGAATTTACGGTTTAACAAAAGGGCAATATTCCCCAACTTCACCTAAAGGTGCTATTACTAAAACTTCTCCATACGGTACAATCGAAGATCCGTTCAATCCAGGAGCTTTGGCAATCGGAGCAGGCTCAACTTTCTTTGCACGTGGTATAGATGCTAACCTTAACCTGAACGTAGAAATTTTACTTCAGGCTGAAGCACACAAAGGCACTTCAATTGTTGAATTCTTACAAAACTGCGTTATCTTTAATAATGGCGCTTATAAAGATCTTACTGATAAGGATAAGAAAGACGAAAATACAATTATTATTCGTCATGGAGAAAAGATGATTTTCGGTAAAAACAAAGACAAAGGTTTAATCCTGGATGAAAAAGGTAAGATTAAAGTAGTTAAAATAGGAGAAAACGGCATAACAGAAGATGATATTTTAGTACATGATGCTCATGAACCAGATCCATTCATTCATTTGCAATTAGCTAATTTACAACATCCTGTAGTTCTTGGCGTGATACGTGAAGTTAGAAAAGAAACTTACGAAGAGGCTCTTATGCGCCAAATTAAGGAAGTACAGGAAAAGAGCTCTATTTCTACAGTTAAGGACCTACTTTACAGTGGAAATACTTGGGAAGTTAAATAAAAATTAAATTTGCACATACAAAAAAGAGGCTGTCCCAAAAGCGGCAGCCTCTTTTTGTTTTTACTTTTTGGATAAGGTAAAAATAGTCCATGTTACTTTTATTTGTTGAACATATAAACATTAGAACTAATTAAAAACACATCAAACAAACTGTACTACACATTTTATTGCCTCAGTTCGTATATAGTTACAAGAATTAAGCTATATTATAAGAACAAATCTGTACTGATTGTTGTCCTTCCAGCAGCATTAGTATTTAATTTTTTTACAATGAAAAAGCTTAATTTATTCCTAGCAGTTTTTGCAATGTTGTTTTCTCTTAACCTAGTTGCACAAAACACTAATATCAAAGGAACCGAAGACCATCCTTTGATTCAACGATTTCCCGGTTCAGAACTGGAGTTCTACAAAGCCTTTAAATGGCAAGAGTATAATGTACCGTTGGTAAAGCTTACATACGAAGAAGGCAAGGGACGATACTTTCCACGTATGCTTAAAACAAGTGGTAAGCTTATTAGGTACCAATATACTACCACTGCAGATAATAACGCAGCTTATGTTTATAAGACAATGTTGGAT
Source organism: Crocinitomicaceae bacterium (assembly GCA_027084145.1). Classification (GTDB taxonomy): domain Bacteria; phylum Bacteroidota; class Bacteroidia; order Flavobacteriales_D; family Crocinitomicaceae; genus UBA4466. Next base: position 3,034 of record JALWLM010000224.1, read on the forward strand.
AACTTAGTAAAAGATGGCTTTACAA
>JALWLM010000224.1:3068-4601 GCA_027084145.1 Crocinitomicaceae bacterium
AAGGTATAACGGGTATAGGTTGTAACTCAGAGGATTTCTGTAATTATTATTACAGTAATGATATGACAGGTCAATTTGGACTAAAATATTATCCGCGAGGCGATGATACTCACTGTTTTATAGTTGCGCGTAAGCCCGGAGCTAAGAAAAATATCTATGCGGTCATTTATATTTCAGGCTTTTCTGACAAAACTCTCATTACACAAGACATAATGGAAGCTAAAACTGAGGATATTTTAAATGCAAAAAATATTGACGTAAATCTTGCTACTTATGGACATATTGCATTATATAGTATTCTCTTCGATACTGGTAAATCAGACATTAAACCTGAATCATCAAAGACTCTAAAAATAATTGCAGATTATCTAAACGCACATCCAGATAAGAAATTCGTAATTGTTGGGCATACAGATAATACAGGAGATTTTGATGCTAATGTTAAACTCTCGCAAGCACGTGCCCAAGCTGTTATGTACTAGCTTATTAATAAATATTCTGTAAATCCTGCAATGCTCAAAGCCTATGGAGATGGACCTACAGCTCCTGTAACTTCAAATAAAACTGATAATGGGAAATCTCAAAATCGTAGAGTTGATTTTGTTGAGTTATAAAAAGTTATAAGTTAGCAAATTTCTATTACTGTAAATAAGGCTGTCCAATTAGCTATAAAATAGCAATGTCATGATTATTCATCTGCCTATAATTAAATAAAAACTCTTGTAATTTTACTAATTATAGTATTTCCCGCCTTGGACAGCCACTTTTTATGAAGAATAGTGCTTATTTACCTTATCAAATTATTTTTTTTTCCATTCAACTGCAGTCACGTCTGGTAATGCTAGCAAGCTTTTGGTAATTATAGGATGGACTTTTTGTAGATAGTTAGTTACGCCTGCCCAGCCGTCTACATCAGCATTTGTTAGAATATAAATTGTGTCTTTAATTTTCTTAAAGTAAGCAATTTGCGCATTTTTTTTGTTTCCAAAAGGTGGATATTGGCGGTAAGCTGCTATTGCTGTCAAACGGTAAATGTCTGTAGTATCTGGCATAAGCACTTTAGACGGATAAAATTTGATTTTTTCTAAAGGATTTGCGCCTCCTTCAAAATAGTATTTGTCCATTAAGTTTTCGTAATTTTTGAGGTTAACTGGCAGATAAACAGTAATACGGCGTAAATGCCAAGCTTTTACAGCTTTGTTAATAGCTGCTGTTTCTACCGAATCTGCACGGAAAATTTTGTAACGTTTGAAAACCAAAGGCTGTAAATTGGCGGGAAATAGTTTGCGTATACTACTTGTATAATCACCTTCTGAAGGCAGCAAAAGTTTTACAGTTCCGTGATTAACTACTAAAACTGCCGCATCAGAGTATCCTTGGCACAGACTAAGCTCTTCTTTAGAATATTTATATGAGGTGGCGTATAATAATAGGTAAATGCGTTTTTGTCCATTTTCTTGTTTTTTCCCTAACACTTTATAAACGAATACAGGTTTACAACTATCCATTTTTGATAAAATACCAGCACTGTAT
>JALWLM010000225.1 GCA_027084145.1 Crocinitomicaceae bacterium
ATAGATACTAAGATGATTCTTTGTTTTTCTTAGTAGTTTCACACAAAAACCGTAACTCAAAATAGATTGTGGTATCTTCTGTACAAGCTTCTTATACGGTTGATATACAAGCATCAGGATGTGGTTTATGGTTGACAACTTTATAAAACAAATAAGTATTGTTATTTTTTTAATGTTCGCGGGATGCGGAAATCAGACATCGTTTAGCGCACATAACACTATCATTACGAATGATTACAATGTAACAGCAAACAAGATAAGTATGGTTGAAAAAGCGAAAAGACAATTAAAAAATGAGTATGGTGATGCCTTTATCAATGCCGTTGCTTCTTTGGACCAGACACATCTATTTGTATTGACAGAAGAGACCGGTGTATATATTTTACGGGACTATTTCATTTCAGATAATCTTTTACAGTTAAAAAACATCATTACTAAAAGTTATTCGCATTTTATAGAAGTCTATCCGTTGCATAATGACAAACTTCTTTATTTAAAATATCCATCCAGTTTTTGGGAGAAGCAGGAAGTCGTAATATATGATTTTTTATTTGAACGAAAAATAAAAAGATATCTTTTCAGATATTTGGATGATTTCAGTTTTTCAATAGACCCTGATGAAAAATATTTTATCTTTCACAAGAAGAAAGTGTTGTTACCGGATTTACGTCGCTCAAATGCCGAACTGGATTTGATTGATCGCTACAAGGGAGATTTAAAAGATGTAATCATTTCACAGGATAAAATATATGCATATGTGGTATTTAAAAAAGATGGGTTCAATTTTGTTCTTTATAAATTGAATGCCCAAAAAAATAAATATTTAAAAAAGATAACAATGGGCCGTCTTTACTCTGATACAAAAGTTTATGCAGTAGACATCTCTTCCAAAACGGTTGCGTTTTTCGAGTATGATCAAGACAAAGGTCAAATCACTTTACAAAATTATGACAAACAAAATGGTGAACATATGGGATATCCACTTACCTTGCAATATATTCATGAAGAAGATAAACTTTTGGATGCATATATTGCTGACGATGGGAAAAGTATACGATTTTCTAATGATGAAAATTTATATATAGATATTTCAAATATTTATCGTCCCCGTGAGGTGCTGATGTGATAAAATTCTTTTATTTACTGTGCTTATTGTTTTTTATTTGCGGATGCGGATCACCTACATTGGATCAAAATACGGTTGTATATCCAAATGATAAAACAAACAATTTGCAAACTCCTTTAGGTATTGAGAAAGAATTTCGTACTATGCTGGGAGATAGTTTTTTGACAATGGCATTGTCGAAAAATATACGTTATGCCTTTGTTGCTCGGAAAAATCAAAATCATGGTACAGATTTGGAAAAGTATGAAATCATAGATGATCAAATAAAATATCGCGGGCTTATTCGTAGTTTTGAAGAAGATACGACGGTTATGAAAATACTATCTGTGTCAAATAGTCTGGTTGCTTATTTTTTATTTTACGGAGTTGCCGCAAGTGAAGCTACGTTTCAAATACATATATATGATTTTTTTATTGAAAGAGAAATAAATCGTGCATACTTGCAATATATCCATACTTTTGATGATGCCTATGTCAGTGATGATGGTAAATACATTTATTTTTCTAATCATAACTATTATTTGGATATTTCACATCCATATTCAGTAATCAGTGAAGTGGTTCAATAGGAAATATTATGAATTATGCGGTGATTTGTACTGTTTAAGAACTATATATTTATATATTTGCAAAATAAAGTTTTTTTGCTACCATAGTTAATCTGCCATACAACTAAATCATCTATTTTCCCAAATAATTGAATTTTACAAATATTATAATTCAGATAAATATTTCTATCTTAATACATCAATTCTGCATAAATCCAAATAATCCAATTTTTTTTAATTAATATTATATGAACACAATATTTTGCATTTGTGTAATTCATTTTAAAGGAGGATGTAACGATGTTCAGAGGTTTCATATTGGTTGCATTGTTATTTGTTGTAAATGTATTTGCAAGTATGGAGGTTGAACCAAACGGTTCTTTTACAAAGGCACAGGAAATATATAATTATGACACGGTTTACGCGACTATTAACCGAAATCGTTATGATAATGACTATTATAAATTTCGGGTTGATGGACAAGCGTTCAATTTTTCATTTCAAACAAATGAGGATAATGTGGATTATACAATAACTATTTATAATCAACAACAGAAGCCTGTGGAAACATATTATGTCAAAAAGGGTGAGAGAGGATTTAACATTACCTTGGGAATCACTAGTGGGACTGCATATGTCGAGATTAGTGCCTCAAATTATACAGGTTCAGATGGTGCATACAGTATTACAGTGAGTGGTTTAGGTGCAGGAGAAATTTTGCAACATTATGAAATTCAGCCTAACGGTGATTTTACGACTGCCACTGAAATATATCCCGGAACATATTACCATGGCTATATTTCAAAAAATAGTTATGATAATGATTATTATAAATTTACCAATTATCATGATTCAATAAATCTCGTTTTTAATACAGAGGAAGAGAATATTGATCATTATATCTATGTTTATGATCAGCGACATAATCAGGTAAAGTATTTTCATCTTTCAAAAGGAGAACTGCACTTAGATGAAAATTTTGGTATTGCCCAGGGGACAGTGTATGTAAAAGTAAGCGCCAGCAACTATACTGATAGTTTTGGAGGGTATCAAATCGCGGTTGATCCATATAGCCCTTCACCTGTTTCATCACCGACATCAACACCTGTTTCCATGTGTACTGCGACAGTATTGTATCAGGGTGATACCGCCTATGATACTCTTGACAGCAATTGTTTGAGCAAAGTTAAAAGTGGGAGTTTTGCCAAATATTATCAAATTGGATTGGCTCAAAGTCAAACGATACAACTTGATCTTTCTTCAAATTCATTGGATACTTATTTGTCCATATTTGATGCAAATGGAAATTTGATAGCATCTGATGATGATGGTGGGAGAGGTACGAATTCGTTTTTATCTGTATCATTAAATGCTGGGATATATTATGTAGAAGTATCCAGTTATTATGCAAATTATACAGGATCATTTATCTTACAGTATACGTCAGATAGTACACCTGTTTCGTCTTCATTATATCATGGTGCAATCGCGTATGATAAATATATGGGATATTGGGCAACAGGCTGGAGATATGGAGATCAAATTTCTGCTCAACAAAGCACTTTACAAAGTTGTAGCTCTGCCGGATGTGAAATTGTTGCAGATGTTTCAGGTAATGAGTGTGCAGCTTTAGCAGTAGATACATATAGTGGAGAATATGAAGTTTCTTACGGAACAACGCACAGTGAAGCGGAAGAATTGGCATTGATGGTTTGTGAAATTTTTCATAATAACTGTCAGGTTGAGACATCTGTTTGTGCAGATGGTCGTTAAATGTACTCCGGGGTTTCCCGGAGTAGGTTAATTTGAGCAAGTCAATACTTGATAGCCGACATTCAATTTCCTGGAAAATTGGAAAATGTCGGATAAATATCTGTCACTAAAATTTAACTAGCTTTTATCATGTGTTTGAAGAAAAGAAACATATTTTTTTACTGACATCCTGAAAACACGAAAAAATTCAGTGACGTGTTTGGAAGTTAATCCTGCATTTGCCATTAAGTCCGATTCTAAGACAGGATCTTTGTCAGAGTCAAGATATGCTCTGGAGAGTCTTCTGTCCGAATTCCACTTATTGATATCCTTATATGAAATTGAGACTCCGGATGCAGCATAATGAAGTTGTAAGTCACCGTCTTTATAATTAATCAGAAGAAATGTACGTCCGTTAACTCTTATACGGATAACCTGATTTTTAATAATTTTTACTGCACTATATCCATCATCTTTTAGTATCTGAACTAACTCTTCGTCTGAAAACTTTGTTTTTAAATTTATATTAGCTGTCATTGCAACTGGTAAAAGCAATAGTACCAAAAGTACTGTTTTTCTCATAACTTTATTCATCAATTTAGCCCTCTTTGGCCTTTTGAGGAGACACTTCCGTCCAGCCCTAATCAAGCCCTTGCTCCTGGGAGCCCTTCCCGGAATAGTAGTCGGGGTGGTAATTTTAAAGAAAGTCCCCGAAGGGCCTTTGCGGTGGCTTCTGGCCCTTGTGCTTGGCGGCTATGGCCTCTTTGGTCTTTTCTCTCCCCATCCCCGAATAACCCTTAGCCCTTCCTGGGGCTACTTTTTTGGTCTTATAGCCGGGGCCTTAGGGGCGGCCCTCAACACCCCTGGGCCTCCGGTAGTAATCTATATCAGCCTCTCCCGCCTTAAAAAAGAGGAGATGAAGGTGGCCCTTCAGGGATTCTTTGCCATCTTAGGGGTTTTTGTTGTCGGGCTCTATTTCCTTGGCGGACTGATCTCTTCTTTTGTTTGGCGATGGTTTCTCCTCTCTCTACCTTTGGTGGCCCTGGGCCTTGTATCTGGTCAGATCCTCTTTCACCGTCTCGGGGAGACCGCCTACCGGCGCTTAATTTTCGGACTTCTTGTCGTTTTGGGGCTAATGATGATCCCCAGAGGGAATTGACATCGCCGGTAGAG
>JALWLM010000226.1 GCA_027084145.1 Crocinitomicaceae bacterium
ATTTAATGCTTGGCTCATATTTCGACCGGAAATGATATAGTTCCCATTAATGAATGTTCCTAATTTTTCATTTATAGTATAGTAAATAACTCCACCTACACGTTGATAAGAGGTTACTAACTCTCGAAAAGATTCAAATGCCACATCTCCTTGATAATCTTTATCTCCAAAACCATTTTGATAATCGTACCAAACATCATAATAAAATTTTCTTCCTGTAAATCCCACTTTAAATGAAGCATTAAAAGAAGAAGGAACGGGTTGTAGAGTGTAATTATAACGAGTTTGACCCTGAAAGAATAATCCTTTGTACCACCTAAACTGAGTTACAGCAATCGGCTGAAACTGTACTGCTCTTTGTCCAATTGCCTGCCCTGATTCTGTTTCATATTTCCATGTTGGGGCTGAGATTCCAACAGAGGGAAAAAATGACCATTCACTCTTCTTAAATCGTTTAGAAATCAAATTAAATTTTCCATAAACAGCAATATCTTGCGGTTTAAAATTAATGACCGGTAGAGTCACCACTACATTCCAACGTTTACTTAATCCATAGTTTCCATACAAAGAAACAATCGCTTGATTTCGTTTATAATCAATCAATTTAGTACCTGCAAAATACCTTGGTGCTGAAGTATAGCTAGGTGCAATTGCAATATCCAAATCATTCTTTGATTTAAAAAAACCATCTATTGGACCTTGTGAGAAAGAACCTTGAAATGTTATAAGACCAAATAGTAATAAAATATACCTCATGACAATTCGACTCTAAATGTTAAAAAAGAGAACTCTGTTTAAGTATCTTCATTCACTTTGAGTTACAAACAAAAAACAATCCTCTTATGTTAAAGATATTATTTTTTGGCAGATTATACTTTATTTCGGTTATTTAATTTTCTTCTTTTCCCTTCTTATAATGATAAACAACTTTAACGTTTTGTTGTTTTTGTAACTCTTTTTCTCTTTTCATCCTGGCTTCTGCCTCTTCTATTTGAGCTCTCCATTGTCCTTCTAAATCCGGAGGTTCGATTCCCATTTCCTTTTCAATTTCATATTGATATTTGGGTCGCTGTGGTCCTGCTTTTTCAAATAAAAAAGCTAAAATGATTCCACTAATCATTCCTGATAAATGTCCTTCCCAAGATATCTTGGGTTCAATGGGAAATATCCCCCATATCATACTTCCATATAAGAAAGCTACAAAAAGTGCCACTCCTTGTAATGGCCGGTATTGACGGATAACACCGGATGTAAACAAAAAAGCAGCCAAAGCATAAATCACTCCACTGATTCCAATATGGTAGGTATTGGTATTTTTTGCAAACAACCAGATACCAAGCCCTGATAACAACCAAGCCAATACAAATACTTTTAATGCTATTTTTCTGTAATAATAGATTAATGCCATTAAAAGAATAAAAATGGACGGGCTGTTATTTAAGATATGTCCGATTTCTTTTTTAGAGTGTATCATCGGCATCAAAAAGATACCCTTCCAACTTGCCATATCTCCGGGTTTAACACCAAACTTATAAAAAGCTACCTCCGGAAATAGATGGTCAGCCCAGTAAATCAACCAGATAACAATCAACATTAATGTTGAATAAAAAACAGCTTCTACGACAGAACCAAATTCTAATTGATTTCTCATGCAAAATCATTGTCAATTCCTATACCATTTTATTTTTTTCCGCCGATTTGTCAGATAATTAAAAAGCCTTCTTTTCAGAAGGCTTTTTAATTTATTCGTTTCCAAAGTGTTTGTAGGCTTCTTTTAAATTTTCCGCTATCATCTCTGCGGTAGCCCCTTCAATATGGTGTCGCTCTAAAAAATGAACTAATTTTCCATCTTTAAACAATGCAATTGAAGGTGAAGACGGAGGATAAGGTAAAAAATATTTTCTTGCCTGTTCTGTTGCCTCTCTGTCTACTCCTGCAAAAACGGTCGCCAACTCATTTGGTTGAACATCGCCATTAAGCGACAATTTAACTCCGGGACGCATATTCCCCGCTGCACAACCGCAAACAGAGTTGACTACAAGCAATAACATTCCTTTTGTATTATTTATCACTTCATCAACATCTTCAGGTGTAATTAAACTTTTAAATCCTACAGAGGTCAAATCCTCTTTCATTGGTTCTACTAATTCCGGTGGATACATTTTTTTTGTTTTATTTGTTTTACACAAAGTTACAATTTTTATTTCTGCAAAAAACGAGAAATATTAATCTCTTTGTCTAAAAGAACATCATCAATAAGATATGAAACAAATTCTTTAGCTAATAAAGGAGCCATCATATATCCTTTTGTTCCCAACCCGTTAAAAATATGAATATTTTTATGATCCGGATGTGTTCCTATACAAGGCCTTCTATCAATAACTGTAGGGCGAACTCCTGCCTTTTGCCCTATCACTTTTACATTTTCATCTGTCAAAAAAGATAGTTTTTCCAATATTTGTTTTTTCGCTTCTTCGGTAATATTTGTTGAAAAATCATGCCATTCATAGGTTGAACCTACCTTAAAAATACCCTTCCCTTTCGGAAGAACAAAACATTTCCGGTTGACCGATTCATTCTCCGGGATTGTTTCTGATTCAATCGTTAAAATTTGCCCCTTTGTTGTATTAATCGGTAAACTTTTAAAAAAAGAATTGTCTTTATTTTGGAAACCTTGACAAAAAATCACATCATCATAATCATTTACTTCAGATTCTAAAAACAATCTTTTTTCTATTTCACCTCCCTCTTTTACAATCTCTTGCTTTATAGCTTCAAAAAATATCGGCACTTCCACAAAGAAGCTTTGTTTTACTCTTCCACTGCCAAACGTATTTTTCACAAAGTTATAATTCCAATCTTCATCATTTACTTCATGCATATAAGGCCTAAAGTCTTCCCTCTCTTGTTTTTTCAACCAATATTCCTTTTCTTGCTCCGAAGAAAAAAGTCTCCGTATTGTTAAAGGAATAAAAAATGATTTTCCTGTAGTTTCTTCGAGTTCTCTATAAAAAGAAATCAAATAAGGCATAAAATCATCTACTCTCCAACTTTTTGTCATTCTCCTAAACACCAAAGGATTTATCATCCCTACTGCAACTGTAGAGCAATAATTTTCCAAGCTATCAAAAAGAGTTACTTTCACGCCCTTTCTCAATAACTGAAGTGTGACACAAGACCCTGCAAGTCCCGCTCCTACTACTGCTATTTTTCTTTTTATATTCATTTTGCTATTGCCAATGTGGATATACTTATTTTTATTTTCGGATGAACTTTTTTCAAAGCATAAACAAAATGTTCAATCGTTGCTCCTGTCGTTAAAACATCATCAATGATTAATGCATGTCGAAATTCTTTTATCTCTTTTTTTATTTGAAAAACATCTGCAACATTATCCCATCGGTCAAATCTATTTTTTCGAGTTTGAGTTTGGGTGTGTTTTGTTCTATAAATATATCTTGTTCCCAACTCTACAGGAAAAGAAGTCATCACCCCCTTTGCAATTTCTTCACTCTGATTATAACCTCGAATAAACTCTTTTTTAGGATGTAAAGGAATCGGTAATAAAATGTCAACAGAACTCATTTTTTCTATTTGAAGAATATTTCCCCCCATTTCTTCTCCGAAATAATTGGCAAGAGCATGATTATTCTTGTATTTTATATCAAATAATATCTTTTGAACGACCTTACTTTTCTCAAAAAATAAATGTGCATACGTCGCTTCTGTTTTTATTCTTCCTGTAAATATTTTATCTATTGAATTTGCTTCTATAAAATGGTGAAAATGAGTGTAAGTAATATCTACTCTACATACAGAACAAATATCTTTTTCTTTTTTGGTCAATTCAGAAGAACAAACAAGACATTTTTCAGGATAAACAAGATGCAAAATATCTCCCCATATTGATTTTATTTTAGCTGCATCTATCATTTATTTTTAGAAGATTATTACTGTTTATAAAAATTCATTCTTTCAATGTATTTAAGCACCGGGTACGTTAATAAATATCTCACGCTTTTACCTTCCTTTATTGCTTTACGGATATAACTTGCCGAAATCTTCATCATGGGAACATCTTTGAAAACATTAACATTGGGATGTTCGATAATATTTTCATTCCCTCTCTCTTCTTTAACATTTGAATCGATTCTCGGATAGACATAGATTTTAAATCGATTTAAAATCTCTTCGTAATTAAACCATTTATGTAATGTTTTAAGATTGTCTTCCCCCATTAATAAAGAAAATTCGTAATCAGGATATTTTTCTTTTAAGTAAGTTAGTGTTTTAATCGTATAACTCGGAATAGGCAATTTAAACTCGACATCTGATGCTCTTAGTTTATCATTCCCTTCAATGGCAATTCTTACCAATTCTAAACGATGGTAATCTTTCAATAAAGTTTTTTTCTCTTTATGTGGATTTTGCGGTGATACAATAAGCCATATTTGGTCTAAGTCTGTATTTTCAGCAAAAAAATCAGCAAGAATTAGATGCCCGACATGGATAGGGTTAAATGAGCCGAAAAATAATCCTACTTTCATTTTTGATTCATAAAATTTAAAACTAGTTCTTTTGCTTCCTCTTTTG
>JALWLM010000227.1 GCA_027084145.1 Crocinitomicaceae bacterium
TTTGTAAATATTCCATTTATGCTTGAGGAGAGATAGCTTTGATATTCCAAAGAAACTCTTCCTCTCCCCTTACAAAATTACGCTGCAAGCCCAAAATCCGCCTGGCACCATTTGCATCAATTTGTCTTCTCGAGGAACAAAACTAAAAATAAATCCTGCTTCTCTTAATTCTTCAAGCCAAGAATAGATTTCATGTTGCGTATAACCTAATTCTTTTGCAGCTCTTGCCAAAAAAATATATTCATACCACAGTTCTGTATAAAAAATTCCAGGATCATCGCTACCAACTACCACCCAAGGATAACTTTTTCCTTTTTCTCTATGAGGGGGAAACCATCTAAAAATAGGATGCTCTTTTAAACATGAAAACGTTCCTATAGATAAATTTGAGGAAGGATTTACTTCAATAACCAGTTCCCTTTGTATTATTTCAGAAAGCAATTTTTCCTGCACAGCTCTAATAGCTTCGCACCACTTTGTGTCTATATGTACGACAATAAATTCGTCATACTTTTTTCGCGTAGAGGCATGAAAGTGATACTTTTCCCATATTCTATAAACATTGTCTCCTACTTTCTCTTTGGCCTCTTCTCGCCAGCGGTGCGGAAGTTCTGTAAGAAGAAATTTTTCAGGAGTTTCCTGGCGAAGATACCTCCAGCTTAACCACAACCATTCAGCTGGAAGTCTTTCTCCATAAATGTCTTTAGATAAAAAAGTAATCTCTTTTTCAAGAGTAAGGATCAGACTTTCAAAATTCCGAAGTTCTTTTAACTGGTGCTGAAACCATACCAGATTGTCAAGCCACTCACCGCGTGGTAGAAAGACCTCTTTAGCAGTCCTTTTCACATAAAGAAAAGGATCGATGCCTAAAGCAAGGACATGTCCCAATCTGTCACCTGCGTGCATCTCAAGAAATCGTATGGCTTCGTCAATAGCTCTAAGTCCTGAAAGAATGTGTCTGAACTCTTCTCCCACATGATAAGTAAGACGGAGAGGATACCCCCCTTTCTTTTGCCATACAGTATATCTTAGCCATCTGATTACCGGAGAAAAAACCTCTGGACCTGCTAACACCTCATTATTTGCTGCGTCAATCCCGCAAATCATCCGACTTTCAGGAAATAAATTTATCGGATATTTCTGGAGAAGGTAAGAAATAATTCTTGCTTGTTTCCACAACTTCTTTCTTAAACGAAAATGTCGGCAGGGCACTATTTTCCAGTTAGAATTAATCTTAATGTTATCTTTTTCCTTAATAAAATGGAGAACAACTCCAATATTCCAGAGCCTCAATTTTTCTGGAGATACAGAAGAATTTTTTAAGTAGTTTTTATAAACAATTTTTGAGCACTTTTTAAATGAAGTTGATAAGTTTTTTAATCTGGTATACATCTTAATAAGTGTATCCTTAGGGGCAATTCTTACCTCCAACAAAGAAACACCACCTGTACTCCAAGCTTGAAATAACCTAGGGACAATTTCTTTTTCTATTGCGTCCCTGATAGGTGAGTGAGAAAAGAAATCAAACCTTTCAAATCCTTTCAAATTTCGACATTGAACTAAACTCTTAAGCAGAATGTTTTGTAAAATTAAGTAAATATGCAACCAGCCTTCAAATTCTTTTGAAGAAGTTTTTCCAAAAAATTCAAAACACTTTTTTAAAAAAATGCGTTCATCTTTACCAAGATTATTCCGAGGATAAAGTTGTAAATTTTTGGATTTCCAGTCTCTATAATCCTGAGTTGCGGTTAAAAGAGATAAATTTTCTGTTTTAATGGAGTAGAGGAAGAGTTTTTTTATTCTGTAAATTTTTTCATAGTCAGATAAGCATCCCTTTTTTAGAAACTCAAAAAGTATGGCTTTAACCACGGGCATCATTAAAAGAAAAATGCAGAATTTTTTTACGGAAATTTTTGGAGGTAAGATGATATTTAAATCTTTGTGAGCTTTAAGAATTTCACGAATAAGTGTGTTTAAATTTGTAAAAATTTTATCCCAGAGAAGTATAGGAAGGGCAGAGCCGTTGAGATGTCTATGTACTTCAGACAAGCCTCTTTTTTTTAATTCTGTTAGCAATGGTTTTTCTACTGGTGGGAGAAAGAATTCTTTCCATGAATCAGAAGGAATGGTATCTCTCATTTTTGGATAGTGGCGAATGTCTTCGGTTTTGAATACGAGAGAAAATATCCAGAGTGGGTCAATAAAAATTTCTCCCAGGAGGTGTTGAAATTCTAATACTTTCTCCCACCGCAAAACTGGAAGTCCTGTAATAGGCGACCAAGTGAAAAAGTGATGAGCAAGAAGGAATAACACTTTTGTCAATAATCTTTTTTCCCGGGTTAAGCCACTCCACGATTTTAGACCTTCAAAATGATGAAGGGACCAGGCTGGAAGTTCGTGAAAAATTTCTTTCTGCCACATATCAAACATTTTGTTTTCTTCGTAAATTTCTTCACTATTCAGCAAAGCAATAAGAATATTAGAACTTGATAAAAGTGCCGTTAATGCTTTAATTTCCGGTGTAATCATCTTTTATTCTTGTAAGTACTAACCTCGTTTAGTTTTTCTATCATAATTATTTTTAATTGCTTCATATAAATCTTTTAAAAATTTTTCGTCAGTGACATCTGACTTTGGAGAAGCTGTAAGAGCACATAATACAGTATGTAAGTCAAATTTTCCTATATTATGCCATTCAGTTTGAAAGAAACTTTCCGGAAATGTTTTTTCCTGCTCTTTATCAAAAACAATTCTAGTTATACGGTCTCTTATTTCTGGAGAAATGAGGGCTAACATCATCGGACACTTCATTATCCACCTGGTAAATGAAGTATTGTGAATTAATTTTTTAAGTTCTGATTCTTCAAGTTCAAAAATGCCATTCCCTAAGATAATATTTTTAGCATTTACAGGGTCTCCAGTAGTAAAGAAATATTCTTCAATTAGTAACGCTTGAAATAAAGCAAGGGTCCATCGTTCAAGGACATAACCTACTGCATATTTCCAGTAGGGTAGGTCTTCATATATTTTTACAAGATTTTCCCATAATCTATTAACGGCTCTACTAAAGACGAAAGCAGGTGGAGGTGACAAATCTTTTATCTCTTTAATCCAGTCAGACCATTTGTCTTCCCACTCCAAAGGAAAATTAACCGGAAAAGCAGTAGTAAATCTTTTTATAAGTTCCAGTTGTTCCTCTTCTTCATATTCTTCTGTTTTACTACCGGATTTTTGTGAAGATTGCTCATGTATATAAAGAAGCGGAGTAAAAAGTGGATATACCTGACTAAGTTCCTTGCTGATAAGATATTCTAAATGTGCAATACCTGAAAAGAAGTTTATAAACCAATGCGTTTCCCATTCAGCTCTTTTAGAATAATATAATACACTAAAAATACCAAAAATGAAACGAGCTTTATCGTCTGCTCGAGCCAGCCAGTTTTCAACTGCAGGAAAAAGATCTATAGTTTTTTCAAGTTTTTTTTCAGTTATTTCTTTCTCTCCTTGGAAGAATTTAGCTTTTTCTAAATCTAAAAATGTTTTTATCCAGACCCAATTACCATAGGAGGTAATATCTTTTTTATTTACTCCTCTCATAAAGACCATGGTATTAATAAATTTACCTCTTCTTTTTCGGCTTTTTGTAAGATGAATCAGTCCAGGAGCGTACGAACGGGATAAGTTGCCTTTTAAAAGAGCACCTGAAAGATATCCCAAAAGATAAGGGCTTTTGTCGTAAGCAAGGTGTTCTTTTATCGTTCTTTTGTTGTCTTCACTTAAATTTTCTATTTCTTCTATAAGTTTATGTGACAGAAATAAACGATTTATAGAAGAAAAAACTTTATTTTTATCTGATTTATAGGCCAAATTTACTCCAGCCTGAATGATTAGTGATATTTGATTCTTTTCTTCGTCTTCAACAGGATCGTATAACGGCTCAAGACGCCAAATATTTCCAGCTATTTGCTCTTTAGCCTCTAGTAAAAATATACTTAACCATGGAAAGTTCTCGCCTTTTGGCAAAAAAGAAAGATCCTTCTGCCACTCAAGAAATCCCGACAAATGTAAAAAGGTTTCTATTAGTTTCTTATAAAATTCTGTTGTATCTAAAATTCCGTTTTCCTCATAAAAAGTGTCTAAAAACTTTAGAAAATTTAAACAAAAGGACATTTGTAATAGTTTAATAATATATTTTTGGAAATATCTTTTGAGGAAATTTCTTTCAAATAAAAAGAATCAAACATAAAAAAAGTTTCTAAAAACTTTTGAAAGTGGTCTGAAATAGGTACTAACTTATCATTTGTTCCCTTTTTAATCTTTAATTGAATATTTCCTTCCCAAATTTTTTGATTAACAGGTGTTAACGAAATACGATTATAGTGAGGAATTATTTTACGAAGATATTGATGAGTAAGTCCGTTAACTATTTCAAGCATTTGCTCTCTAGTTTCTAAATCTTTTACTTCTTTAAGTTTTTTATAAAACATTATTTTTACCAATTTGTGATAAAGAGATAGCTCTCCCGAAAGTACAACAATAATTTTATTAATTGAAAGATATTTTCTGATTGTTTCAAGCACATCTTTCCCA
>JALWLM010000228.1 GCA_027084145.1 Crocinitomicaceae bacterium
ATGTTACTCAATATTACATTTATCTTCCTGCTACTTTTATTTACGAAGATGCTACGCTCTCTTTCACGGAGAAAATCCCCGATAAAATCAGAAATGCAGGAAAAGTATGGTCTGTAAAAAATAAAGAAGGAAAGTCTATCCCCAAAATGAGTATCGGAACCTCCTATTTTTATGCTCCTTTCTTTTTACTTGCTCATATATACGCTAAATTAAACCATATACCTGCTAATGGTTATACTTGGCCTTACGAATTTGTAATTGCAATGTCCACCATATTTTATGTGATATTAGGACTTCTTTTTATTTCAAAAACACTTCATTATTTAAAATTTGATATAAAAATTCAGGTATTAACACTATTGATAATTATATTCGGGACAAACCTCTATCACTATACTGTTTATGAAGCAGGTATGTCGCATGTTTACAGTTTTTTTCTCTTTGCTTTACTTCTTCAAATAACCACTTTATGGCATAAAAACGAATATCTCGCATCTTACAGTTTTTGGTTAGGATTTATTCTTGGTGTTATAACTATTATCAGACCTACAAATATTATCGCTTTTTTTATTCCATTATTTTATAATTTTAATTCTTGGTCACATTTAAAACAAAAATTAATTTTCTGTATAAGTCAATTCAAAATCATTTTTCCCATACTGATAGGTGGTTTTATTCCGGTTATTCCTCAACTCATCTTCTGGAAAATTGGAACTGGAAACTGGATCAATTACGGGTACGGAGAAGAATCTTTTTTCTTCTTACAACCTGAAATCATTAACGGATTATTCAGTTTTAGAAAAGGATGGTTGATTTATACGCCCATCATGTTTTTTGCTATTATCGGCCTATTCTTTGTTTCTCGATACGCTAAAGAATGGAAAGTGAATATCTCCGTATGGATTATACTTCACATTTATATCATTTACAGCTGGTGGTGCTGGTGGTATGGAGGAAGCTTCGGCGCCCGTTCAATGATTGAAACTTATGCTGTTTTGGCAATTCCTTTGGCTTCTTTTTCTCAATTTATTTTAGATAAAAGCAAGGTATTGTTTAGTCTTTGGACTGTTCTTGCTTGTCTTTTCATAGGATTAAACATTTATCAAAGCAAACAATATCGAATTACACTTATTCATTGGGATAGTATGACAAAAGAAGCTTATTTTAAAGTGTTTTTAAAAAATGAATTCCCGAAAAATTGGGAACAACTACTAAAACCCCCTGATTACAAGAAAGCTTTAAAGGAAAGAGAAAAATAAAAAATGTCTTTCCTCAAAGTTTCTTTAACTTTGTGTCAAATAAAAATATAATGAAAAAAGTATTAATGGTTTGCTTAGGGAATATTTGTCGTTCCCCTTTAGCCGAAGGTATCCTTCAAAAAAAAGCAGATGAAAAAGGTTTTCAAATTGAAGTCGATTCTGCAGGAACATCCGGATACCATATTGGAGAACAACCGGATTCGAGAATGCGAGAAACAGCAAAAAACAAAGGAGTATCCATTGATCACCTTAGAGCGAGACAATTTGAAGTAGAAGATTTTGATCGATTCGACCTTATTTATGCAATGGATAAAAGTAATTTAAAAAACATCTTACAACTTGCCAGAAATGAAGAAGATAAAAAGAAAGTTCGATTAATTATAGAAGAATCACATCCGGGAATGGGGTTAGAAGTTCCCGACCCTTATTTTGGTGGGCAACAAGGTTTTGTGACCGTTTACAATTTACTTGATGAAGCCTCTGATGCTATTTTAAAAAAGATACAAAATGGAGAAAGGTAGAATATATCTTATCCCAACAACAATCGGAGGTGATAATGCTTTGAGCGTCATACCTTCCGAAGTGATTGATTACACCAAAAAACTACGTTTTTTCATTGTTGAAAACATAAAAACAGCCCGTCGTTATCTTCGAAAAATAGACCCTTCTTTTCCTATTGATGATTCTACATTTTTTATTTTAAATAAACACACTAAAAACCTTGAATTATCCCAAATGCTTCAACCTGTTTATGAAAGCAATGATATCGGTATTCTTTCCGAAGCGGGTTGTCCTGCCGTAGCAGATCCGGGGGGAGTTATTATCGCTCTTGCACATCAGAGAAAAATAAAAGTCGTCCCATTCGTAGGGCCTTCTTCTATTCTTCTAACACTCATGGGAAGTGGTTTTTCAGGGCAAAATTTTCATTTTCATGGATATTTACCACGAGAACGAAAAGAACGTCTAAAAAAAATTAAATTTTTTGAAGCAAACACAAAGAAAACAGGAACCACACATTTATTTATGGATACTCCGTTTCGGAATGAAAACGTATTTGAAGATTTACTAAGCCACCTAATGGAGAATAGCTATCTTTGTATTGCTTCCAATCTTACTTTACCGGATGAGAGTATCCAAACTAAAAACATTAAAGAGTGGAAAAAAACAAGACCAAATTTATCAAAAAAACCGGTGATGTTTGCTCTTGGAACACCTGAAATATTAAAATAATATGCACTGTAATTTACATGTTTATCAAATCAATAGCGATTTTTCGATTGAATACGCAGAAGCTCATCACAATGGAGAAGAGTCGGAAAATAATCCCAAATACGAATGGGAAGATGAAATCGTAATCAATAATGTAATATCCGTTCAAGAACTTCCCTCTGCAGAATATTGTCTAAAAGGAAGTATGGGAGATAAAAATTTCTCTTATAACATTCAAAACATGTATCTTTTCAGAATAAAAACAAAAACAAACACTATCGATATTGGTTGTTCAAAATCTATTTTACATACTCATTCTTTAAAACAAACAAAAGACGGGTATAATATCAAACTATTCTTAAAAGATTACGCACCTATGACGAATCCTATACCGGGAATCTATATCGATGTTCAAGATTTTCCAAAAGAGTTAATCATTGATTAAAATGCGATTAGAAAACATTTGCTTTTATAGAGAAAATACTATACTTGAAAACATTAGTTTCGATTTTCAATATAATAGGATTTATGGACTCATCGGTAAAAGCGGAGAGGGGAAAACCACTCTCTTGAAATTAATGAGTGGTTTATTAAATCTAGATAAAGGAAGTATTTTTTTAGACAATGATAAAATCGTTGGCCCTAATCAAAAATTAGTACCCGGATATGATGAAATACAATTAGTCCAACAAGATTTTAATCTCGATTTATTTCACACTGTAGAAGAAAACATTAAGGGAAAAATCTTATCCAGGACAAAAGATGTACAACAAGAATTAATTGAAGAAATGTTAGAACTTGTTGAACTGAGTCACTTAAGAAATAAACAATCTCGATTTCTTTCCGGAGGAGAACAACAACGTCTATCAATCGCCAGAGCTATTGCATGTGAACCTAAAGTTCTTTTATTAGATGAACCGTTTGTGCATCTCGACCAACGAATTAAATGGAAAATCTTAGACTATCTCAATAATCTGACAAAAAGTCGTCAAATACTTATTGTTATCGCCTCTCATGACGGTGCTGAATTAATGGGGTTTGTAGATATGATTATTCATCTTAAAGATGCTTCATTTAAACGAGTAGATACTCCAAAACAAATGTTTTTTTTCCCTAACACAATAGAGCAAGCAGAATTGATGGGAGAAATTAATCGAGTTAAAATCGGAAATAAAACAATACTTTTTCGACCGGTATCTTATCATCTTAATAAGAAAGATATCCAAGTTAGTTTTATAGGTTGTAAAAATCTTGGAAACTTTTTTAGAAACGAATTTAAAACGAAACAAGAAGAAACCTTAATTTTGTATAGCAGTCAACCGCTTACAGAAATTAAAGAATTTGGAATATTAGATGCAGTGGAAGAAAATTTATAATATCACAAAAACTCTATTTGTTGAGTTTTTTCAAGAAAAGTCAATGCTACATGCAGCGGCTTTAGCATATTACTCCATGATGGCGCTCATCCCTATTCTTTATCTAAGTATTTCCTATTTCGGTAAAATTGCAGGGAAAGATACCATTATTAATATTATCGTAGAACTTTTAAGAGAGGAAATAGGAATTGAAAACCCAACCATTCTCATACAGTTTATGCAAAAAGTTGATTTTATTGGAGGTTCATTTTTTCTTGATGTTATAGGTTTTATTGTTTTAGGTTTTTCATGTTCTGTCATTTTTAATTCCCTTAGAAATAGTATTAATGATTTTTACGAAATAGATATTTCTTCCCTTAACCAAAGAAAAAAAATCGTTAAATCAATTATTGGGAGACTAATCTCCTTTGCTTTTATTATCGGGTTAACTCTATTTTTTATTCTTCTTTATTTTATGGAGCCTATCATATTATCTACAGTAGATTCTATTTTAGAAAACTTTGGAGATTTCGGTTTTATGTTACATCGAGGATTTGAATATGGATTACCCATATTGACCAATATTATCATATTTACCTTTATTTTTAAATATTTAAACGATGGAAATGTCAAATGGAATTTTGCCTTAAAAGGAGCTTTATTAACCAGTTTTTTATTATATCTCGGGCATTTACTCATCAACTATTATTTAACCCATTTCTTTTTTGCTACCGGTACTGGAGTTGTCGGTAGTATCT
>JALWLM010000229.1 GCA_027084145.1 Crocinitomicaceae bacterium
CTGTAATAGTATATGCAGTTATTTTATTAGCATGTTCTTCGATGCCGGTAAAAATAAAGATTAAAAACAACGTGAAATGACTGATTAAAATGAAGCTGCCCCACTTTTCATCGACCGTAAAAAAAGCAATAAGAATATTTAAAACAATCCATAAAAGTGTTGAATAAAGAAAGCGATCATAGTAGTTATTATTAAATATGATAAAAGACAAAAGTATCATAAATGCAGTAGTTGCTATTTTTAATGGTGTTTTTAAGTCTTTGTCTTTATTCTTTTTCAAGTATAAAAGGACGAACAGGCAAATGAAAACAGCAATTGTATAAGCTATATTGTTGTATTCCGGATCAAAAGCTATATTTAAGAGAATTAAAACAGTTAATAGAGCAGTAACTGTTAATGCAAGATTCCAAACTAAATTAAACCGTGATTGTTTATAATCATCTTCGGTTTTTAACTTTGGTGGAGAGAGAAAGTTTAACATAAGATTTTTAACTTAGCAAATCTAATATAGGTAAAAAAAATAAAAGATAAATTAATTTAATATGTAATTATGAAGACGAAAAAAGAAATTGTAGAAAATTGGTTGCCTCGATATACAGGAGAGCGGTTAGAGAATTTTGGAGAATACATTTTGCTTTGCAACTTTAAAAATTATGTTAAGCTATTCGCAGAACGACATCAAGTAGAGATAAGGGGAGAAGATCGCCCGATGCAATGCGCAACGGCAGATAACATCACGATTATTAATTTTGGTATGGGGAGTGCTTCTGCTGCGACTTGTATGGATTTGCTTTCAGCAATAAAACCCAAAGCGGTTCTTTTTCTCGGAAAATGCGGAGGGTTAAAAAAGAAGAGTAAAGTAGGCGACTTGATTTTGCCGATAGCAGCAATTAGAGGAGAGGGGACAAGTGACGATTATTTCCCAAAGGAAGTACCGGCATTACCGGCTTTTGCATTACAAAAAGCGATATCCACCACGATTAGAGACTTTGAATTAGACTATTGGACAGGAACTTGTTATACGACCAACAGGAGAGTTTGGGAACACGATGAGGAGTTTAAGAAGTATTTGACAAAGATTAGAGCTATGGCAATAGATATGGAAACAGCTACCATCTTTATGGTTGGTTTTGCCAATGAGATTCCTTCCGGAGCATTATTATTGGTTTCGGATCAACCGATGATTCCCGAGGGGGTAAAGACAGAAGAAAGTGATTCTAATGTGACGGGTAATTATGTATCAACACATTTGGAAATAGGAATAAAATCCTTAAAACAAATAAGAGATAAAGGGCATACCGTAAAACATTTGCGATTTGATTAGTATAAATAAGAAACAATTTTATTTATTCGGATGGGTAACATTACTAGTGTTTCCTATTCCAACTTTTATTGTTTTACATTTTTTAGAAGAGAAGTCTTTTATTGAAATACTTGACCTGTCTCGATTTGATTTGTTTCCGATTTTTTTAGGTTTTCTTGTGGGGGCGTTATATGCGGGAATTGCCTTATGGTTACTTCGTGCAAAAGTTTTTGAAGGATTACCTTTCCGGGTAGAAAAAATCGTAAAACAGATGGACCTTTCGGTTTGGGATTGTATTTTTCTTTCATTTTGTGCAGGAGTTGGAGAAGAATTACTTTTTCGTTCGGGGGTTCAATATTATTTAGGTCCAATTATAACTTCCGTTTTATTTTTAGCTTTACATGGTTATCTGAGTTTAAAAGACTGGAAAACCACTTTGTATGGTTTAATCATATTACCGTTTATTTTGTTAATAGCTTATGGTTTTAAATATTATGGGTTATGGTTTGCCGTTACCGCACATTTTATTTATGATTTAATCCTTTTTTTAGTTATTACATTGGAAAAAGAAGAAAGTCATAAAGAAGAGGACTTGTTTTTTCAAGATTTTAATTCAATTGATAATGCAGATACTAGTTTGAAATGAGATTTTGTTTATTGTTTATATTGATTTCATCGTCTTTGTTTGGTTTTGGACAATCAGATTCATTGAAAGGAATTCAAAAAGAAACATTTTTACATCCTGCAGATGGGTTTACTGCTTACACCTTAAAAAGAGGAGAGTTTGTTTATAACCAATCACCATTTACTTTACCTTTACCAAGTTGGGCATGGTGGGGAATTACCGATCATATTACGGCGGAAATAGATCTTCTTCCATTAATCGGAGGACTTTTTCAAGAGCCAAATCTTCCGGTTCCAAGTTTTAATTTCAGGTTTAAATTGATCAATCAGAAGAAATTAGTACCGACCATTGCTTTTGAGACAATGTATCAGCATTTATGGAATGAAGTTACACAATCCGATCAACCCAATGCCATTGTAAAAAGAAAAGGAAACAGTTGGTATAATCATCTGAATTTCAGTTGGAAGATAAAATCTAAATTATACACTCATTTATCAATTGGTGCGACCTATGTAGAAAATTTGTATTTCAGTAATAATGATTCATTAAATTTGATTGAGAAATTTTATCCCAAATCATTTACTCCTGATTTTAATGTCAGTATAGATTATCGATGGAAACCATGGATGAGTGTTCATGCTACGGCTTCCCATGGAGTTACATTTGTTTATTTAGACAATATTCCGAGAAAACAGCAGATTTCTTATGGCTTTAGAATAGCACCATTTTATAAAAACAAATGGGGCTTTTTAAGAACTTTCCGTGCAGAGTTGATTGGGTATCACATTTATTTACCGGACATCAATGAAAGTATAAAATCTTATCTCCCGATCTTTCCTTATTTTTATTGGCAATGGACATTTAAGAAGAGAAAATAAATTTTAATTCATATAATCTTGCCATTTTACCAAGAGGTATTTAGCGGTACCATTATCGCTAAGCTTAAGGAAGCCGTATTCATAACAAAAGAAATAAACTTGTCCCTTTTTATTTTTCCAATAATGCGTAAAGAACTTGGGGTTAAACCCTTCTTTATCCATTTTTTCTACGCGTAAATATGATTTGCCTGCTTTGTTATATTTTTTTAAGATTCGGCGATTGGTTTTGAGTTGTTTGTCCACTTTTTTAAAGAAAGAGGGTTTTTCTTCTTTTGCTTTTTGATAGTGATAAGAAGATTTGCAATAAGGGGTGCAAAATTTTTTCCCTTCTCTTCCGGATAATTTCTCATTACAAAACAGGCATTTTCTCATTTTCGTAGATTAAACGTTTATTATACGTATAAATATACGATTATTTTTTGGTTAGTTTTCTTCGGCATCTAGTTTTAGCAAAAAAAACAATGAATAGGCAAAGGTGTATCACATTAAAGCATTTATTGATCAACAATGAGCGAATGATTGGTTTAAAATTCTATCCTGACAAAGTAATAGAAACATTAATAAAGACTTTGGATTCTCCTAAGTGGAGCTCGAAATATAACATGGTTTACATCAAAAACACACCGAAAAATTACAGAAGTATTTTTAAAACGTTCAAGGGTGTTGCATGGATTAATTTATCTTCTTTTTCGTTAAATAAGAGAGGAACGAATAACAATTCACCAATATCTATTGATGATTACAGACACAGACAATTACCTAAAGATAGAATACGGTGTCCGGAGGAATATCTTCAAAAATTAGAGTTAAAACAGTATGCTTTTAATACTGCAAGGACTTATATCACAATGTTTGAACATTTTATCAATCACCATAAAGGTCAAGATTTATTATCTATAGATGAGGAGCAGATACGGTTGTATTTACAGCTTTTGGTACAGCAGAAAAAATCAGGATCTTATATCAATCAAATGATCAATAGCATTAAGTTTTATTATGAAATTGTTATGGGAATGCCCAATCGGTTTTATTCTATTGAGCGACCTATAAAAAGAAAACAATTACCTAAAGTAATCAGTAAAGAAGAAATCCAAAGAATGATTGCACACACTGATAATTTAAAGCATAAATGTATCATTTCACTTTTATATTCATCGGGGTTACGTAGAGCGGAACTACTTAATTTGAAGATAAACGATATAGATAGTAACCGAATGGTGATTAATGTTCTTGGAGGAAAAGGTGGAAAGGATAGAATAACAGTATTAAGCCCGGCGGTGCTTAAATTATTAAGAGAATATTATCGTTTTTATAAACCAAAGGTTTATTTGTTTGAGGGTGCAAAGGGTGAAAAATATTCGGGAAGTAGTGTTTCAAGGGTGATAGATAAGGCTAGAATTAGAGCGAATATAAAGAAAAAAGTAACGGCGCATATGTTACGTCATAGCTTTGCAACTCATTTATTAGAGGCAGGTACGGATTTAAGGACAATACAAGTTTTGTTAGGACATAGTAGTTCAAGAACTACGGAAATTTATACGCAGGTTGCTATTAAACATATTCAGACTATTAAAAGTCCGATAGAAATGTTATCTTTGGAATGTTTATAAAACGCACTACTGCAATTTATTATTACGTTGGCAACCATTAGCAGGACGTAGCAGTTTTACGGGATAATCGAACGATTGAATCGCAACAAAACGGACAGGTGAACGGGCAACTTACCGGCTTATAGTCGTAAATCGAACTTT
>JALWLM010000230.1 GCA_027084145.1 Crocinitomicaceae bacterium
ATACTTGATGGATATATAGTCAAAAACAGACCCTATAGAAACCCCCATCACACAATTTCTGATGTGGCATTAATAGGTGGAGGATGTAGAGAACAAAAATTATTGCGACTACACAAAAGATATTGCGACCGAACAATAGATAATGCGACTGAATTCTATAAAGAGGGGTCTATATGCTGAGACCCTCCGAAGTGAGTTTAGAAAAACTTTTTGTAAATCATAATTATAGAGTACTTCACGTTCTAAACCTGTATTTTGACGTTAATCTAAGAAATCAAGTTGATATGTACTTTAAGGTACTGCTTAAAGACGAAGACGAAGAAGGCTACTACAGAGTTCTAAAAATTCCTCCCTGGCTTCTCAGATATTATTCATACGGAACACTTATAAAAAAATACAGGGAACAGGACAAAGAAAGAACCGATATTACTTTTACAAGCTCTAAAGTAATACAAACCTTTGACGTTCCATACCCCAAATATCAGACGATTAAAAGAATAAGAGACGTAATCAGCCATAATGAATATCCTATAAAAATAAAGATAGACAAAATAAAAAAAGACTTTTCAAAGGAAATACAATCTCAATACTGCATAATACTACAGTCTGGAAATACTACCTTTATCTTTCCTGCTCCTGTTATCGGTTCAAGTTTCTTCTTCATCTCCCAAAGATTTACTGAGGATTTATTCAATACTAACCTTGAGATTGAATACCACAAAGTAAAAGGTAACTCGATACACTTAAAAGGTGGATACGATGATGCAAACGCACCTTTTTTATACCTGTATGCTACCAACCAAATAGCCAGAGAGGTTTACGATTCTATAGGTCAAGAATATTTGACACAAAGGCAGAGGCTAAAAATAGGAAACCGTGTAAGTAACAAAATAGGTTTTACTTTGGTAAAGTATCCATTTAAAGCTTATTTCCCATTTTCAGGAGAAAAAATCAGCTTTGTTTTAAGGGGAAAGTGGTTAACCAAAACTAAATTTTTTGTATATGCAATAGATGAAATACTGGATTTAGACCGAATTTTAGGCATAAATGAGTTAGTTATCCAAAGAACCGAAAGGAAGAAATCTGTTAGTAGAAAAATAAGCTACATTCCTAAAAAACTTTCTGAATCAACAAATGTTATCAGTGAGAACGTAAAAGCAGATGAAGATGAGTATTACGAACAACTTGAAATAAACCAGCAGGAATTAGATAAAAATTTTAAACTGCTTAAAGACTACGTGGATTATCCCCATGAATCTACTTACGCAAAAAAGGTGGTAATTCCAGAAAAACAGGAAAACTCAGATAAGCCTAATCTAACTTTTTTCAAAAATAGCCCTGAGTTACCATCTAAAGGTAAATATTTAAAAAGTAAGACAGGTAAAAACATACCTGTTTCAGACATTTTTTCTCTGGATGATTTCTTAAGATATTTTAAAGAGGTTTGCTTTGAGTTAGGGATAGATTTTGACCAGATAAATAAGATCTATCAAAAAATAAAAAGCAAAAACGTAAAAAATCCCAAAATTCCTTTAGTTAACCAAAAGACAAAAAGAATAAGAGAGTATCTGATTTTAAAGTTTATGAATGAAAGCAAAAGAATAACTATAGTTGAGATAGACCATACTGATTTGATAGATAAAAAACTATACACGTTAGTTTTTGCTGGAGATAGATATTTGGCTGATACAGAGATTTTTAAAGTGGTTCACTATTATTTAGATAGGAACTCATCTTTAAGAAACATAGAAAGATACTTTGATGGGCAAGGAATATTTCTTTATAAGAAAAGACATCCTAAGTCTTATGTTGAAAAAGATATAAAAAACTGGATAGATACTTTTATTGACGTGCTGAAGTATAAAGTTTAAAAAGAATATCCTTATGTGCTTTTGATAAAACCCTAATATACGAAAAAGAAATTTAGATAGAGTATATTTATCCTTGCATTTATATACCTAACAGGTATACAATATATTTATGGGAAAAGAAGTAAAATATGACGAAAAGCTGATTCTCTGGGTAAACGGAAAGCAAAAGAAAGAACTCGAGAAATTATCTAAAAGTCTGGGAAGAAGCAAATCAGACCTGGTCAGAGAAGCTATCGCAAAGTTGATAAATGAATATAAAAGGAAGTAGGAGTTAATAGAGCAATGTTGGAGAAAATCTTAGAACGACAATCTCAAGGTCAATATTCTCTTATTTATTTTGCTTCTCATCATCCAGATATAATAGAGAAACTTGAAGAAAATATAATTTCAAAAGGAAATAAGTTTTATATAAAATGTGCAGTGCGAGAGGAAAATGGAGAACCAAAATTGATAGAAGCTAAACCTGAGGAAATAGTTAGGCAAGCTTTCTTGCATCTCTTAATTGATAAATATGACTATGACAAGTCCCAAATAGCTGTTGAATACCCCTTAAGCGATAAAGCAGAAGATTTGGCAGATATAGTTGTATTTGAAGAGAGCTCCGCAGGGAAAGGAAGTCCAAAATTAAAGGAAATTTTTGAAACAAAAAAATTAACAATAAAAGAAGGAATTGAGCAATTAAAAAGGTACTTAAAACTTGGAAAAGCCAAGGTGGGAATTTGGTCTAATGGGGAAACTATAGAAATTTACAGATTAAAAGGGAATAAATTAATCCCCTTCCCAAGAATATTAAAGAAAGAAGAAAGTATAGAAGATGTTCTAATTGCTAAAAGAGATTGGGAATTTTTAAAAAACAACGATCAGCTTTCTCTTGGGTTAACCACCTTAAAAAAAATACTTCTTAACATGGAAGAAATAATACTTGCAAATGCTGGAGTAGATGACTTTAGGGAAATATTCAAAGTAATTTTTGCAAAACTTATGGACGAGTATAGGGCATATGTTAAGTATCAAAATAAAGAAGAGTATACTTTAAAGTTTGCAACTTCTTACGTAATAGAAAAAGATTCAAAAAAGGAAATTAAATTAAAAAATGAACAAGAAGTCTTTAACGATATTTCTGAACTCTTTGAATCAGCGAAAAGAGAATGGAGTGGAATATTTGATGTTTCAGAAAAGATAAAATTAAAAAAGAGCCAATTATATGATTGTGTTTCTTTTTTAGAATACGTCAAATTGTTCAATTCAAATTTACAAGTAATAGATGAAGCATTTGAATATCTTATATTGAAGATAACTAAGAAAAAACATGGACAATATTTTACACCAAGACCTGTAATAGATTTTGGGATAGAAGCAACTATGCCAAAGTTATCAGACTATGTATTAGATCCTGCCTGTGGTTCTGCTGGATTCATTGTTCACACATTAAGTTTCTTACAAAAAGGAAAAATCACAGCAACAGGATTAAAACCAGAAGTGAAAGAATACGCACAAAATAATGTTCTAATGTTTGATTTTTCTGAAGATGCAGTAAAAATAGCAAAGGCAATTAATATTATAATTGGAGATGGGAAGAATAATGTATATGCTGTAAATTCTTTAGATATTAGAGAATGGAGAAGTAATGACGATTTGATAGAAAAGCTTTTATCTATATATATAAAAAAGAAGAAATTAGTAGAAGAAATAGGAAACGTTTTAGAAAATAAAATATACATACCGACTCATTTAGAAAACAAAGAGAAGATTCTTCAGATTAAGGATAAAGATAATACCGATATTAAGACAATTACAGTAGAAAAAAATAGTATCCTTAACCTAATATTTCACGTTGTATTAAAAAGAATTGTACAAAGTGATTCTTTTTCCGAAGTTATGGACAATTTAATCAAAGATATTAAGATAAAAACACCTGAAGGGCAGGAAATATTTACGTCAGATAGTATTAATGAAGAAGAGTACCAAAAACTAGAAAGTTACCTTTCTAAAAAAATAAATCAACACGTAGGCATTGACTTTTTAAATTATGAACTTGATGTGTTTGACAAAATATATACAAATCCTCCTTTTGCGGGAACTATAAAAGAAAAACCTTTGTTAAATCTATATGAGTTTGGTAAAGGTAGAAAACAATCTGAAAGGCATATTCTCTTTATAGAAAGATGTATAAGGCTCTTATCTCCCAATGGAATACTTTTCATCGTTTTACCAGAAGGTATATTTTCAAACATAGGAACTTCTTATATAAGAAGGTTTTTAATAGAAAATGGAGAAATTGTAGCTATAACTTCTTTGCATAGAAACACATTTAGACCTCATACATCTATAAAAACAAGTACTCTGGTATTTAGAAAATTTACAAAGGAAGAAAGAGAGAAGATAAAAGAAAAAAAGCTAAATATTCGCTTCACTTTTGATAATATGATTTCTTCTATAGAAGAAATCGGAGAAAACTTCTTAAGGGAGTTAGAGAATAGCCAAATAGAAGAAAGTGAAAACTTAGACATGAGTAGCTATTACAATTCTTTATATGAAAAAGTTTCCAAAGAAGATATAAATATTTTGCTCGACTTTATTGGTCTGTTTTTTGAGGGAGAAGAAGATATTGAAAATGAAGAGGATCAACCAATACATTCTTCAAATAACGTTAAAGAAATATTAAATAAAATAAGCA
>JALWLM010000231.1 GCA_027084145.1 Crocinitomicaceae bacterium
CTATATATAGTGTTAGCACCTTTTTTTTTTAATTAAATCCTAATATTAATATCGTAATTAATGCAATGCCTAATAAAATATAAATACCGTATAGATATACAATTTTTTTTAACAATAGTTTATTCCTTCCAGATTTAATTTTGTTAAAATCAATCTGTTTTTTGTAATACTTATAACCATTATTGTATTGTTTAAGGCATTGAGATAATAATCTATTATTTTCTTTGCCAACTTCATCAGGATTAAACTCCCATTTATATCCATTAGTTAATAGACTTATTTTTTCTAATTTGTTAATTGTATCTAATAAATTACCATTCCATTTATAAGTTAAAATTTCTTTTAAACTATCATCAAAAGGTATCGTATTATCTTCATCTTCATCTTTCTTTCTCTTTTTTCCTTTCTTTTTTTTCTTATCTGCAATTTTAGCACCAATTATACCACCTACTATCGCAGTTTTAAGATTTTTGTCAATTATAGGTGTGCTTTTCTCTTCAATAGTTACTTGTAATTTATTAGTGTCAATAATTATACCCGGAATTCTTACTGATAATAAACTTTTTAAAACACTTGATTTAGATGCAGGATTTTGAAGATTTTTAACTGTTTGGTCATCAATTTCAAAAACTTCATCAATATGTTTGGGACTGTTACCCATTATACCTGTTCCTATAATAGTTACTTTCCATTTTTTCATAATTCACTATTTAAAAATTTTTTAATTTCATTTGCTATACCTATTAATAATTCGTCTGTTACATTACTACTTAATTGTCTTGTATGTATTACCAATTTAGGTTTTTCCGTTAAGCTTTTGTGTATCCAATACCGTTGTTTGCCGTTTCCTTTTTGTTCTGTAAATTCGACATTGAATATTTTGGTTATTTCTTGTCCATTTATGTAATTGCTACAAGCAAGTATGACAATTGGAAAGTTTTGTATAAAGTTAGAATTCAAAAAAATATTTTTTCTATCTTTTAACTTATCTTGAAATTCCTTTTTTCTTTGTGCATTTTTCGTTTTTTTTGATGGTAATTCACTCATTTCTGTAATAAAAAAACGCTCTTGAAAGTTATAAGGTTCATTATTGTTTTTTAAAGAAAATTCAGGAAATATAAAATTGTGTAATTTTTGATATTTTCTCCACGTTTCTCCTTCTTTATGATCGCTTGGTTTAACACCTTTAAATGCAAATAATGGATTGTTTTGTTTACTTTCAATATTCCAATTGGGGATTTCATTTTGTTTAAGATTATTTTTAATATTGTTTTCCCAATCTTCTGCATTTGAGTTAAAAGCTTTTAGATTATTCTTTTCCAATAAATCGTCTTTTTCTTCGTCCGTAGCTACTTCTTTTCCAATTATTAAAATTTTACTATTTGGATTTCCAGTTCCTACATAATTATTTAGGGTTACAACTTCCTTAAAATACTTTGTGTAATTCATAATGGTTGATTTTTAGATTAAAGCAATTTTATGTTTTTCCATTTCCAATTTTTCATTTTTCAAATTGTAAATTTCTAGATCATTTTTATTTTCATTTAAGGCAATTACTTGGTCGCAATCATTAATTATTAATCTGCTCCACGCAAAATCAGCAAGTTTTGGGGCTCCATTTGCATTAATTGTGATATTAAAAACTACTCTTACATTTAATTTATCAACAATATATCTTAAAGCTCGGATTACATTATCTTTTCCATTTGAGTTGATTTCATCAAAAATGTCAAATTCAACTCCGGATTGAGAAAAATAATTTATATCATCAATAAAGATTGTTGAATAATTTTTTAGTTCGATTAATTCCATAATTGTTATAAATGTTCCAACATCAAAAAATCCAATATTGGTATTTATATCCAAATTTTTATTTACTTTATTTCCCCTTTTTTTAATAAGATGATTTAATCTATCTGCGTAATCTGTCCAATTTAGATATAATACTTTTTCTTTTTCTGCTAATTCATTTGCTAATTGAATTGCGTAAGTTGTTTTGCTTCCATTTTCAATGGCTCCAATGGCAATTAATCCATTTGATAATTTAAATTTTTCCATTTTTTTGATTTTTGAGCAAATTTAAGTTTGCTTTTTTGAATACCGAAATCCATAGAAAAGTTTTTTTGCTTTTTTTTGGATGATTAAATCCTTAATTGGTGCTAACGGTCACGTGTATGAGTAGTGGCGGGTTTATTCGCACTTACTTTCATTATTGCACTACCGTTCATTTTATTCATAATACGCTCATATTTAGTACTTTGCCCGCCATTACTTATACACAATGTTGTGAGCAGGCTCTGTTAAATTGCAACTTTTTTTAATCTTGATTTTACTTTTCCAAATTCAATATCTTTAAAATCACGTTCTGCCTTTTCTTGAACATCTATGTCTTTTGTTTCTAATATTGCAGACATATACTTTAATTTCCTTTTAACGTTTTCTATCAAATCAGCCCATTTCATTATCCAAACTTCAATATTATTGTTTTCATTTCTAAAATACAAATAGGGGTTATCTTCATCTTTTTTTCTCCCGTCAATATCGAATTGAGCATCACTATTTATATCAGAACTAACCAAAAGCACTTTATAGTTTATTCTATCACTAAAAGTACTCAATTTTTCAATTTCGCGAGCATATTTCATTACTTGTGCAATTTCTTTTGGGCTAATTTTTACTTTTGGTGCTTTTAATTCAACTATTAAGACTTCTCTTTTCTTATAATCTAGTATTCTTTCGTGATACATAAATAAGTCGGTAATCGATTTTACTGATTTTTTTATTTCAGTGTCAAGATTATTTTTTGATTTGGATGGTTTGAATTTAAGATACTCTTCTCTTAATTTAGTTAAATTGTTTTGCAGATTTTTATCTGATAACAATCTAGTTGTTTCATTAAATTCTTCTCCAAAAACCCAAAGCATTTTTTCTAAAATTTTGTGTAATTCCTTTCTTTCTTTTACATTTTTGGATATTTCACTATAAACTAATTTTTCAAGAAACTCAATATCTTCAATTTTGGAAGCAACTTTATCAGAAAATTCAATTATGTTTTCCAAATCAGTCTTATCTAATAGTTGAGAAAATTTTAATGCCATTTTTTTGTTCAATTTCAAAACATTTTTCAATATTTTATTTAATTCACCATTTGATATTGTTCGGTCAATTAAAGGATAAATAATTTCTCTCAACTGATTATCTTCATTTAATATGTGATATTTATCTTCCACTAAATATGCTAATTTATCAAATAAGATAACTTTTGATCTTGAACTTGATTTCTCTTTATAAGGATAATAATCATCTTTTTTCAGTCTTTCCGAAAAATTATCAAATTCAATATTACGTTCTTTAAAAAACACATTTAGCTGTTCTTTTATTAAATTTCTATACTTTTTCCAATCTTCATCTAAATCATCTAAATCAATATTCCTGTATAAATCTGATGAAATAGTAGGTGATGTAATATAAATGAACCATCCACCAATCTTTGGGCTTAACCAACTTGCATCATATTCAAAACCTTTTGAAATCGTATTTAAACCCGCATTCTTTGTAGTCAAAAAAACCTTTATTTTTTCATACCTTTTTATTTGCATAAAATTAAATAAGACTTTATGGTCTTTGCCTTTTGTATCGGTATATGTGGTTACTTTTTTTATTGGCTTATTTACAACATAATCATTGGGGTTTATTTTTTTTCCATTTATAAAAAAATTGATTTCTTCATTGAAAATTTTTAACGGATAACGTTCAAATATTGCATCTGCAATATTTTCTTTTAAAAACTTATCTATTATTTTCTTTTTTGGCTCGTTATCTGTAACAATTGATGTATATAATTCGGAAATTGTTACTTTATAATAAGGCGTGTGTTTATTACCATTTAAAATTTCTTCTTTGGTTTCAATATCAATTTCAGAAACATTTATATTGCGCCCAAAACTATCAAATGTTAACGGAATTTGAATTTTTGAAAAATTTTTATCAATTGATGAATATCCAACAGTTTCAATAACTACATTTTTCCCTATTTGAAAAGAAGCAAATCTTCCAATACCTTTTCCGCCATCTTTATTTGCGGTTCCAATATCAAGTAACTTTTCGTTAATATCATTTATATGAACTCCTATTCCATCATCTTTTATTGTAATTTCCTTAATTATTAAAGGATGTAACTCTTGTTCTGATGTGTAATCAATATCAATCCAAATATTTTTACTTTTTGCTTGGATAGAATTATTTATTAATTCACAGAATGCTGTGAATGTACTAATATAATTAGCAAACAATTCATTGACTAACCTTGAATTTGTAGTAAATTTTCTATTCATCTAATTTTGATTTCAAGTTACGTGTTTTTATTAGCTTGCTCACAACGATTCGCATATGCGACGTAGCGAGTAACAATTCGCTAACTTTTTTCTTTACACATCAAATATAGCAAAAACTACGAACTTTTTTATGATTTTTTTATACCGTTTAAAGCTTACGTAATTTTTGCGGTGCAAAAAGCCGCAAACTAAACAAT
>JALWLM010000232.1 GCA_027084145.1 Crocinitomicaceae bacterium
GATTTATTTAAAGTAGAACAATTAGATGTGATTATTGATAAAATAGCTCAAAAAACAGGTGTAGAAAAACAAGTTGATACATTAAAACAAAGATATTGATTGAGTTTTTTAAAAAAGAAATATAAAGATTTAACTGACGAAGATCTATTTGTCAAAATGACAAAAGGAGAAAAACGGGCATTTGATGAATTATATGAACGTTATTCAGGTCGTTTGTATTCTTTTTTTTTAGCAAAACTATGGCAAAACAAAGAAAAAGCAGAAGACTTTGTACATGATTTATTTTTAAAACTGATTCAAAAACCGGAAATATTTGATGTGAATCGATCTTTTAAAACATGGGTATTTACAGTTGCTTACAACATGTGTAAGAATGAATATCGGAGAAAAGAGAAAAAGAAAGAGATATTAGAAGAACATCAAAAAAGCAATGACTATAGAGAAGATAATGTATTAGATAAGGTGGAGGGTGTTTTTTTTAAAGAAAGTTTGGAAAAACAGTTAAATAAAATAACAAAAGAACATAGAGAAGTATTTGTGTTAAAACATATTCAAGGATTGAAAAATAGGGAGATAGCGGAAATATTGGGGATTAGCTTGGGAACCGTAAAATCAAGAGCTTTTTATGGTTTGAAACAAATATTGGAACAAATGAAAGAATACAACCTAAACAATTAAACTTATGGAAAAAGAAATGTTTGATACGATAAAGGAAAAATCATTTTCTCAATTAACTGAAAGTGAACGAAAACAAGTAGGAAAATTATGTAAAAATGAAAAGGAATATAACTCATTAAAAAGAGTTTTATGGACTGCTCAATCTTCTAAAACAAAATTGTCAAACGCTGTAAAGTCAAATTTGGATAAAAGCTTTATTCAGTTGTATGGAGCAAAAAAGTTTTATCAAACAGTAAGCTTTAAGGTAGCAGCTACAATAGCGATAGTTACAGTATTGACAATACCTTTTTTAGTAACGAAAGAGCAAGTGAAAGAAATTAAAATATCCGATGTGTCAAATACAAATAAAAGTAAAAAGAAAGAATCCTTAAAACAAGAAGAACAGCAGCTCGTCAAAACAATTGAAAGTGATAAAGAGGCAAGAACGGAAAAACCTGATAAACAAGTCATAAAAATAAGTAAGGCTGAAAGAAAAGAAGAAGTGAATCAACGAAAAATAGCCGAGAGCCAAGCGTTGAAAGAAGTGATGACTGCAGAGGCTCCATTTGCTGATTCAGATGGAATTTACAAAGAAGACACATCAACGGAAGATTTTAAAGAGCGTTCTACAACACTCAAAGAATCGAAAGATTTGTTAATATTACTGGAATAATTAAATCAAGGAGGGTAAGGGCCTTTGTATATAATACAAGGAACACCTAACGGAATAAAACATGTTTTTCGGAAAAAGAAATCAAAAGATACTTTTGTTTTTCCTGTAATCCTCACATTGGCAAGTCCTTTATCCCACCATTCACTTAGACAGTTCGTGTCCAGTATATAATGTTCATTGGTTTTATATCTCTCAAAGACATCTTTGTCTAATTGATAGCTGCTTAATAAAATGTACTCTCCTTCTGGTAGTTGTAATCCAAATTCCCCGTTTTCATTCGTAATAGTGCTGTCTATAATCGGTTTTTTCAGATCATTTTTTGTCCCTTCTTTAATGTAAATTTTAAATCCGGATAAAGGTCTTTCTTGAGTCCTTTCTTTATATTCTTCATCAGGAAGCATGGCTCCTCCGCAATAAGCAGGTCTGTAAGTTACTGTTCCCGATATTGTTGCTTTCTTTTTAAAATGATGTTTGTTGATAGAACCGCAAGATAAAAATAAGCCGAGTAGAATTATAACGTATGTTTTCATGCTGTATGAATATGATGGTAAAGTATAATTTTATAGTTTTTAAAATTAAATGAAATTATTATACCAAAAACAGATAAGAATTGATGAGTGATTAAAATATGGTTTTATGTTTAAAATTCTTTCCCTATATTTACGCTATGCGTAAAGGATTGACTATTTTAATGATTTTGTATGCTTCTTGTGTTTTTGGTCAAGAGACCCAAAAAATGCAAGAACCTGCTTCAGAGTTCACTTTTAATGTAGATATAGGGTTACCGGTATCAACGGCAAATGAACCTTACCGGGAAATAATGGACGGTTTGCTTGGGGTATCGGTTTCAGGACAGTATCATTTTGATTTTCCTTTTTACATTGGAGTTGGAGGAAGGTATTCATTGTTCACGGTAAATGAATTTGCGATTACAGAACCTATAAACGGAGCAATACATTCGTATGGAGGATTTTTGGAGATAGGTTATAATAAGTTTATTAATGAATATTTTGCGATTGATTTCGGAATTAAGACAGGATATTTACAACATTATTCAAAAACCAAAAAAACAAACGGAGCATTAGAAGTTGTCGCAAACTATGCAAATAAAACCTCATCATTATTGATCTCACCTGAATTGCATTTGATTTTAAAAGCAGATGAAAATGATGCATATAGTTTTGTACTTGGTTATAACATATACGGATATGGATTTAACCCTTCATTCATCGGACTTTCTACCAATTCGGACTGGGATATTTCAAAGTATCATCATCCAACGCAATTTTTATTAATAGGTTTTGGGTATGTACATTATTTTAAATAGTCAATGTTTGTCAAGCAAAATAATTTAGCAGGAATCAAAAACTATTTTTTTGAAAAATTATCAGATGATTTTTCAGAAAGTGAATTACGTTTAATGTTCCGGGTTTTTGTTGGGAAGAGAATGAGCTTACCTGAATCGGAAGTAGCCTTTGCAAGAGAACTTCGTTTTTCAGAATCCGATTTACTTTACTTTCGAAATGTGATTAAAGAATTAAAAAAAGGTAAACCCTTTCAGTATATCATTGGAGATACAGAATTTTACGGTGTTAAATTGAAAATAGACGAACGGGCACTTATTCCACGACCCGAGACCGAAGAATTGGTCGATTGGATATTAAAAGATATAGATAAAAACAAATCCTATCAAATTGCCGATTTATGTTCAGGAAGCGGTTGTATTGCTTTTGCTTTAAAAAAACATTTGCCGAATTCACAAATTTTAGCTTTGGAGTATGACCTCAAAGCATTGTCTTTAATTCAAGAAAACAAGATCTTAACAAATATAAACATTAAGATATGGCAATGTGATGTATTATCGACTTTGACAAATTGCATAGATCAAAAAGAATTCTTTGATATTTGGGTGTCAAATCCTCCCTATATTCCTAAAAGAGAAGCTGAAATGATGGATAGGAATGTATTGGATTACGAACCGACGATAGCACTTTTTGTAGAAAATGAAGACCCATTGTTGTTTTATAGAAAAATCATTCAAAAAGCGGAAAAATATCTAAAAAAAACAGGGAAATTATATTTTGAAGTGCATGAAAGAAAAGCAAAAGAAGTAGAAATGCTTTTTAAGAATAGAAATTGGGAATATGTAGAGATCAAAAAAGATTTACAAGGAAAAGAGCGAATGGTTGTAGGACAAAGATTAAAGGAGAAACAAAATCATTAAAAAAACAGAAATTGATGGATGAGATAGAAGCAAAAAAGAGGATAGAAGAATTAAGAGACTTGTTGAATTACCACAATCACTTGTATTATGTGGAAAGCAGGAGTGAAATATCCGATCAAGAGTTTGATGCTTTGATGAGAGAGTTACAAGATTTGGAAGAGCGGTTTCCACAATGGGAAGATGAAAATTCACCGACAAAAAGAGTAGGAGGAGATATTACGAAAAAATTTAAGACAGTCCAGCATCAATATCCGATGCTTTCTTTATCAAACACCTATTCAGAAGAAGAAATTGTGGAATGGGAAACAAGAATTAAAAAATTAACAGATAAGCAAATCGATTATGTCTGCGAATTAAAATATGATGGAGTTGCCATTGGAATTCAATATCGAGACGGAGCTTTGTTTCAAGCGTTGACACGAGGAGATGGAGTGCAAGGGGAAGATGTAACGACGAATGTAAAAACAATTAAAACCATTCCGCTAAAATTAAAAGGGGATTATCCGAGTGAATTTGAAATACGGGGAGAGATTTTTTTTACTTTGGAAAAGTTTGAACAATTAAATAAGGAAAGGGAGAAATTAGGGGAACCGCTTTTTGCAAATCCTAGAAATACAGCATCGGGAACATTAAAGCTACAAGATTCTGCAGAGGTAGCACGAAGAGGATTGGATTGTTATCTGTATGGAGTCTATGGAGTGGAAGACCGTTTTGAAGGCCACTTTGAAGCCGTAAAAAAATGTGAGGAGTGGGGCTTTAAAATCCCTTCTATCGAGAAAAGATATATTGAAAAAGTAAAAACAATAGACCAAATCATAGAATTCATTGATTATTGGGATAAAAACAGAAGTGCTTTACCTTTTGAAATAGATGGGATTGTAATTAAAGTCAATAGTTTTGAACTACAAAAAGAACTTGGGTTTACAGCAAAATCTACTCGTTGGGCAATT
>JALWLM010000233.1 GCA_027084145.1 Crocinitomicaceae bacterium
GGTATTGAAATATTTGTGGACTCTTCCATCAAAGAAAAGATAGAAAGAATTTCGTTGGAATAGTCAATTTCTTCTTGTATTTTTTCTTTTTGATTTTCCATGTGGGCTTGATATAACTTTTTAATGTCTATCAATTGAACCATTTCTTTACAAATTTGTGCTTTATCCTTTTCTAAATTCTTTTTCTTAACCTCATCTGAACATGAGTTTATTTCATTTTCTATTTCAGTCAGTTTTTTATTTAATTCATCATATTTCCCTTTTAACTTTCCCAGATATTCTTTCATATTTCCCCAATATTGCTTTTCATCAAGCATATTGCCTTTTATCTCAATCTTTCCAAATCCCCTCGTTCCCATTCCGCCTATTCCAAGAGAAGAAAACAATTCCAAACCCTTCTCAACTGTCCCAATTACCATATTTAATCCATCATCATTTCCATATTCATTATTCCCATAATTTTTAGGGTTTTCATAAGTTATATCCACAACAAAAACTGTCCCCCTTGGCAGTGCCTCATAGGTAAAAAGAGCCCCGCTTTCTGCTGCACCTGAAACTGGATTTATAGACACAGATGTTCTTGTTTCAAGGTTGGAATTGACTATATGGTGGAATATTTCCTTTGAAACAATGCAGATTCTATTTTCAACTTCTTTAAAAAAATCACTCAAAGCACTTACTTCTGAATTCTTTCCATTGTTTTTTATTTTCCATGATGAAACATCAACTTTATCCTCCAATTCAAGCATTATCCAGCCAAAGTTTAGAAATGATTTGTTTGAATTGTTTTTTGGTAAAGATTTTTCTATTTCCGATGCGACACAAAACTTTTCTCTGTTTATCTTCTTTATACTGTTTCCATTTGTCTCAATAAACTCTTTCACAATCTCATCTGAAGTTATCCATACAGTTCCAATCATTGTGGCAACAGGAAAAAATAAAATCTTTGCATCTGAAAAATATGCCAGGCCTGAATGGGCTTTTTCTTCATTTATAAAGCCATAGGTTAAGCACACAGGACATTTGCCACAGGCATTTTCTCCT
Organism: Crocinitomicaceae bacterium; assembly: GCA_027084145.1. GTDB lineage: Bacteria > Bacteroidota > Bacteroidia > Flavobacteriales_D > Crocinitomicaceae > UBA4466. The sequence goes on from JALWLM010000233.1 coordinate 1,045, forward strand.
TCAGTCTTTTTCCCTTTTGCACACCCAAAACCAACACTCATACCCTCTGACTTATAAGCAAGCCAGGAATAATATCTGGCATTACCTGAAATTGTTGTTCCTGGAATTTTGGGAAGATTGGTTCCAGAATCCCTTATAATGGTATTATCAACTCTGCCAATCCTATATCCACCCGTTCCAACATAAACAGGCTCTTTTGCAATTCCTAAGTATCTTTTAGTTTTAAAAGGATTAAAGATAAGATTCATTATTTTCCTCCTTAAATTTTCTTTTCAAAATTGTATGCCACATATCAATAAGGTCAAAAAATATCCCGCTTAAAATTGAATTTTTCAAAAGTTCAAAATCATTTGTTGTAATTTCCCCTTTTTTAGTTTTCTCAGATATTTTTAATCTCAAAGGAACGCTCAAAATAGAGTTTTCAACAAATTCTTTAAAGGCTGAATCATCCATAGGTAAATTCACTTTATCAAGTTCCCACTGCTGGATTTTGGAAATCAGAAACTCATAGAGGTTCATTATTTGGGATGAGGTAAGTGAAAGTTGGTTAAAAAGTAAGTTTTTTAATCTTTCAAATCTTTCAATATCCTTAAGATTGTAAGGTTTAGGTGAGGTATCCTTAAACAACCAGTGCCTTCTTTTCTCACCCACATCAGACCTTCTTACATTTGAATCCAGCCATAAGAAATCAAATTGTGAAGGATAAAATAAGACCTTATCTTCTTCTTCAAGAGTCTTTACATGCTTTATAGTCTGCCATTCTTTATCAAAATAAATTTTCCAGCCATTATCGTTTTTTACAATAAAATATGGATGAAATAAATCCTTTTTATCTGGGTCGCCTGTGGAGTAAGAGAAGTGGTATTCATTACCATTACTCATTTTTATTTTATAATTTTTATCATCTGGTATTTCAGTTATCCTGCACACTTCAAATTCTTTTTGCTCAATCTTTTTTGAATATATCTTTTTTGCTGCCTCAAGCACCACATACATGGGCATTTTTTTATTAAACGCCACAAATCCTATTCTTATGGGTAATCTATTCTGCACTTTATTAAACTGTATTTCATATTCTTCTTTTATGATTTTAATTACCTCCCAGACATATTTTAAAGGCATAAAGAAAAGAGTCTTGGAAGGTTCAAATTGATAGGGAATTAAGGGATAAAATTTTTGTGAATCTGATAATTGTACATTTTCTAATGTGGCTATCACATTCTTAAAACCTTCGTCATAAAGTTCTATCTTTCCACTTTCAGGCACCTCAAATTTATTCCCATTTATTATCATGGTGGCTTTATCATTAGAAAGTGTAACAAGTTCAAGTGTTGTGTCATTTTTATCTTTGAAATAATAGGTATGGGTAATCTGGAGACTATTATTAGGTGTAAATACGATTACGGGTCTTTCTCTCTTATTCAGTTTTTCCATTGCCTTTTTAAATATGCCTATTCCAAGACTTTTTGTCGTTTCCCAGACACGGCGAATACGGGCAAAGGAAGGGTGTTTGCGGGTCAAATGAAGAAGAAATACTATAGATTTATGATAGTTATCTCCTTTTGTTGCAAACGCAGGGCATTCATATCTATCCTGCCAATCAGATTCCCTGTTTTCAACAATATCTTTAAAAACATCAAGAGGTTTTTGTCCATTCTGAAAAAGACAACCTAAAATTTGAAAAAGTTCTTTTACCGTTAACTTATTTCCGTCTCTTTTGCTAACAGAAAGTTCTTTATCAAAATCATTTTGCACAAATGTCTCTTTAATTAAATCAACAAGTTGGTTGTAATCATTTACATTTTCAAGTTCATTTTCAAAACTATTTTTAAATTCACTATCAAGTAAAGGTTTACTCAAAAATGTATTTAACATCTCTCCACTGAGCCATTTTTCAAGGTCAAAACTTATGTAAACAAGAGCAACTCTATTATTTTCATCTGCTATTTCATCAAGCCATATTGAGGTATCAAGAGATGGCTTTTCAGGTTCATTTTCGTTCCATTTTTGATTGTTTATCCATTCTTCAACTCTATTAGTGGCTGTTTTTAAACAATCAATGCAAACCTTTCTTTCAAAAACCTTATAATTGTTTTTTTCTTCCTCTGACAAACTCTTCCAGCCATATTCCTTTATTTTTTCATCCAGTCTTTCTTTCTCTTTATTTGTAATAGGAACTGGCCTTAAACCACAAGCAGAACATTTTAAATATCCTTTTTCTTTATTTTGCCATTTTGTTTGTAAATAATTAACATCAATCTTATGTTTTTTATTTGCAGCAATTTCTTCTCCAATATTCAATGCTCCTCGTGATGGTTTTGAAACATGAATATCAGGCACAAAAATTCCCTGAGAGATAAAAGAAGAGATGGATTCTATTAATTGTTTGATATTAGCAGGCTTTGTATGAACTATTTTTTTTACTATTATATCTAATTTTCTCTTTTCCCATTCTCCTTTAAAATTAACTTTTGCTTCAATTTCAAAATCCTTTATTTTCTGCCAGACATCGGAAATTTCCAGTATTTTATTATCATCAGCAGTTTCAGGCACAAGGAATACACTTCCATTTTCATCCCTGTATATCTCATTGCCAATGGGAATAATCACTTCAAGAAGGATTTTTATGTTTTCAAATATTTTTTCTACAAGAGATTTTCTTCCAAGGACATCTGAAATTTTGTTAACAGAATGATAAAATTCATCTCCATCAAATCTTATGCTTAAAAGTTTCCACTTAATTTCCTTCGGCTCCTTCCCTCCACTTATTACAACTTCAGCCAGGGCAGATTTATAAAGAGAGGCTACAGAAAAAGAGTGGTCCCATAAAGACACATCATTGGCAGGCCTTCTCGTCTCTCCAAGGGCTTTAAGGAAGGCTTTTTTTGTTTCTTTTAATAATTTTTCTCTTTGATAAATCCAAATTTCAAGATTTGTATTTGAAAAATCCGTATTATTTAAGTCATGCAATATATCAGCAAGTTTATTGGCATAATCTTCTCTTATTTTTGTAAGAGAATTATTGTCTGTATTAGCGAGATTCAAATCTATTTTTTCCTTTTCATATCCAAAGGCAGTTGAAATATAAACATTATCCTTTGATTGCTTTGATTGAGAAACATCTGCAACCATTTTATCAATGGCTGAATCTATGCCGTCAGCACCAGGAGGGGTTAATATGACAATAGGAAACAAATTTCTTCCGTTATCATGTTTAGAAATAAATTGGCCTATTTTTTGTACAGGAGTTATATTATTAGGATAAGATGTAATTACATTTTTTAAATTCTGAAAACTATAAGTTTGGTTTAAAAAAGTTTTCAATGATGAAGTTAAAAAGTTTTGATAATTTGTGTTATTTTTTAGTATGTCTTCGTGTCTAAACCAGCTGCAATTCCCATCCTCACTTTTGCTCTCCACAAACTCCTTACTCAACTTCCCAAGGT
>JALWLM010000234.1 GCA_027084145.1 Crocinitomicaceae bacterium
TAGTAAAACAAATTTAATAGGACTATAACTTATAGTCTTTTAATTCAATGTTCTATCAGCCAATTATCCGATTCGGCGAATATCCGCCCCTAAATTATTTAACCGGATATCAATATCTTGATATCCCCTGTCAATTTGCTCGATATTATGAATAATACTCTTTCCTTTAGCTGATAATGCCGCAATCAAAAGAGAGACTCCTGCTCTAATATCCGGAGAGGTCATTTGAATACCTCTTAAAGGATATTTTTTATCTAATCCAATCACAACGGCTCTATGTGGGTCGCAAAGTATAATTTGTGCCCCCATATCAATGAGTTTATCAACAAAAAATAAGCGGGATTCAAACATTTTTTGATGAATCAACACTGAACCTTTTGCTTGTGTAGCCACGACTAAAACGATAGATAATAAATCCGGTGTAAATCCGGGCCAAGGCGCGTCTGCAATTGTCATAATAGACCCATCAATAAAACTTTCTATTTCGTAATGTTCTTGTGAAGGAATGTAAATATCATCTCCTCTTTTTTCCAGTTGAATTCCTAATCGTCTGAAAATAGTAGGTATAATACCTAAATTTTCCCAACTAACATTTTTGATGGTAATTTCAGATCCGGTCATTGCTGCCAATCCTATAAACGAACCTATTTCGATCATATCGGGAAGAACTCGATGAAAACATCCCTTTAATTCTTTTACTCCTTTGATAGTAAGCATATTAGAAGATATTCCTGAAATATTTGCTCCCATACTATTCAACATTTTACATAACTGTTGAATATAAGGTTCACAAGCAGCATTGTAAATTGTAGTTTCCCCTTCAGCCATAACAGCTGCCATAACAATATTAGCCGTTCCTGTAACTGAGGCTTCGTCTAAATGAATATAAGTCCCTTTTAATCTTTTGGCTTTTACTTCATAAAAGTAAGCATTCGAATCATAATTAAAATCTGCCCCTAATTGTTTAAACCCTTCAAAGTGCGTATCCAGTCGTCTTCGTCCGATTTTATCTCCACCGGGTTTGGGTAAATATCCCACTCCGAAACGTGCCAACAAAGGTCCTACAATCATTACAGAACCCCGTAAAGAGCCGGCTCTGGATTTAAAATCATCAGATGTTAAATAGTCTAAATTTATATCCTTAGCTTGAAAAATATAAGTCCCCTTTTCTACTTTTTCCACTTTTACCCCCATGGCTTGTAATAAACCTATTAATTTATTAACATCTACAATATCAGGGATATTGGAAATTGTAACTTTTTCCGATGTAAGAAGGGGAGCACAAAGAACTTGTAAAGCTTCGTTTTTTGCGCCTTGCGGGATTAATTCTCCTTTTAATTGATTACCTCCGTGAATTTCAAATGAAGCCATTATCTATGATGCTTTTTTTTATTTTTCCCGTTTTTACGGTTATTTTTCTTTTTATTATTGTTATTATGTTTTTTATTAAGACCTAATTCTCTTAATAATTGATTTGTACTTTGTAGTTCTTCATCGAAATTCTCCATTTCAAGAACATTCTCAGACATTTTTTTCAACTGCTCAGCAATCATTTTATTTTCAACAGCAGTGTTATTATGTAAGAGATACTGTTTTTTCATAAAATTCCCCATCACTTTAGTCAAAAAAACTTTCTCTTCCTCACTATCTAAATCTTTAGCTTTCTTTAAAATTTGTTCGGTATATTTTCCGTAATGACCGTATTTTATATTTGATTTAGGATACTTCAACAACTCAGGTTTAGACATGAAACTTTCCTTTTTAGGAATTTCATACGGAGAATCAACGTCCAACTGAAAATCAGACATAATAAACAAATGAGCCCATAATTTATGACGATAATCATCCGTATCCCTCAAATGCGGGTTTAATTGCCCCATTACTTTTATGATTGCTTGAGCTGCTTTATTCCGCTCCTCCCTATCTTCAATTTTCATGGCATGATGAATCATCTTTTGCACATTCCTACCATACTCGGGAAGTAGTAATTTATCTCTTACTGTATTGTATTCCATTCTAATCTTTTTATGAAGATACTATTTTTCCATATGATTGCCAAGTGTATTGTTGTAGATTTTCTTTGCCTCTGAAATAAATCCAAAATGCTCGTCATCTATCATCATTTTCCCTTTTGTGACATGACCTAACAAAGTAAAATCAATATTGGAAAGCATCATATGTTCTATAAAGTCTTTTTCTTGCTCATCGGAAACCGTTACAATAACTCTTCCTTGTGATTCTCCAAATAAGAATGCATCTTCCCTTATTTCAGAATCCGTAACAATATCAAAACCTAAATCTCTCGGCATCGCCATTTCTACTAAAGAGACAAATACACCTCCTTCTGATACATCATGAACAGCATTGACTAATTTATTTTTGATTAGTGACTTAACTGTTTGGTGTAATTGATATTCCTCCTCTAAGTTAAAATATGGCGCCGGAGATTCTTTTATTCCATGATAAGAAACCAAATATTCCGAAGACGAGATATCATTATGTGATTTTCCCAAAATAAAAATTAAATTCCCTTTTTCTTTAAAATCTAAAGTCATGATATCTTTCTTATCCTCTACAATACCAATCATACCAATAGTTGGTGTAGGGAATACGGGCACTTCTTTTCCGTCAATAACCGTTTGGTTGTAAAAAGATACATTTCCTCCCGTTACCGGTGTTTCAAATTTTTTACATGCTTCCGACATTCCTTTAATCGCTCCGACAAACTGCCAGTAAGACTCAGGATTGTACGGATTACCAAAGTTTAAACAGTTGGTAATTGCACTTGGATGACCTCCGGAACAAGTGATATTTCTGGCAGCTTCTGACACTGCTATCATTGCTCCTACCTGTGGGTCTGCATTTACATATCTGGAATTACAATCTACTGTCATTGCTAATGCTCTATTAGAGCCTTTTAAATTAACGATTGCAGCATCTGCAGGTCGATTAGTCGTCATATTTCTGGTTCCCACCATAGAATCGTATTGTTCATAAATCCATTTTTTTGAACAAATATTGGGGTTTTCCAACAAACTAAATGCAACCTCCTTTAAATTTTCAGGTTGTTCTACTTGATCAATATTAAACTTCTTATATTCTTCATAATAAGCGGGTTCTTTGTACTCTCGAATATATACAGGTGCTCCCCCTCCTAAAACCAATGATTCGGCAGGAACATCACCAACAAGCTCTTCTCCTACAAAATATCTTACTCTTCCTCCTTCCGTTACCACTCCTATTTCTTCAGCATGCAAATCCCATTTATCAAAAATATCTTTTACCACTTGTTCCTTTCCTTTCTGAACCACCACCAACATTCGCTCTTGTGATTCGGAAAGTAATATTTCAAAAGGCTTCATATGATCTTGCCTTGTTGGCACTTTATCTAAATAAATATCCATTCCTACTTCTCCTGCCGCACTCATTTCACAAGTAGAACAAGTAATTCCTGCTGCTCCCATATCTTGCATCCCTACAATAGCGTCTGTTTCTGCAAGTTCCATAGTTGCTTCCAATAATAGCTTTTCCATAAAAGGATCTCCTACCTGTACTGATGGCAAGTCATTAGCTGAATCTTCGGTGATATCTTTCGAAGCAAATGCCGCCCCTGCTATTCCGTCTTTACCCGTCGATGCTCCTACAATAAACACAGGATTACCCGGTCCTTTTGCCGTGGCTGAAATTACTTTTTTAGGATCCATGATTCCCGCAGAAAAAGCATTTACCAATGGATTGGTATTGTAAGAATCATCAAAAAAGACCTCTCCTCCAACAATTGGAATACCAAAAGCATTTCCATAATCACCTATTCCTTTAGTTACCCCCTTTACCAACCACTTTGTTCTATCCTTTTCTATATTTCCAAACCTCAAGGAATTTAACTGAGCAATTGGTCTTGCTCCCATCGTAAAGATATCTCTATTGATACCTCCTACTCCCGTTGCTGCACCTTGATAAGGTTCCAAAGCACTTGGATGATTATGTGATTCTATTTTAAAAACACAACCTAAACCGTCTCCAATATCCACCAAACCGGCATTTTCTTCTCCGGCTTTCACCAGCATATGAGGACCGTCTTTCGGTAAAGTTTTGAGCCAATGAATAGAATTTTTATAAGAACAATGCTCCGACCACATGACCGAATACACTGCTGTTTCCGTGAAGTTAGGCGTCCTCCCTAAAATCTTTTTAATCATTTCAAATTCTTCGGGTAATAAACCTAACTCTACCGCTTCTTCTAATGTTGCTTCTCGATGTATTGTGCTTTCCATGTTTCAAATAAAAGTTGAAAACAAAAATAAGTATTTATCTCTTTGAGCGAATAAAACTTTTTAACAATCTATTAAGGATTCTTTTTTAGAATGAAAAAAAATAAGAACTCCTTGTTAAATGTTAATTTTATGATTACAACAAAACGTTTTACAGGATTAATGTAATTTTTATTATTTTAACAAAAAAATCCTCCCACTTTATGGCGGAGAGG
>JALWLM010000235.1 GCA_027084145.1 Crocinitomicaceae bacterium
CACTTTCTTTAATAATTCAATATTTTCAACATCATACCCCTCGAAGCTTTCAAGTGGCATCAACTGTCCTATAAGTAAGATATTGAACGGATTTGAAGGATCCTCTTGAATCTTTTTCTTGCTAAACCGATATAAATCTTGTTGTATTTCTTTGTATTGTTTAATCAATTCCTCTTGAGTCATTCCTTCCCTGTTCTTCATGAGTTCTTTTTGTTTCTCATCGAACTCTTTGTAGATTTTCATGTATTCTGTCATTGTTTCTGCCCACTTGCTTCCTGATAATTTTGGCGTTTTATCAAAGCTAGACGTATCTGCCTCAACTTTTATTTTATCTCCGGGGACTAGTGTTAATGGAATTGCTTTACCTGCTGTTTGTGTTTTCAATTGATAAAAACCGTATCCGGGAATATTGCTGATAATTTTAAAATTTCCTTTTTCATCCGTCACTCCTTTGGCGACCGGTATTTGACCTTCTTGGCTCAATGCAATGACACTGATAGAGTCTTTAGACAATCCTTTGATTTGACCATAAACGGCAAAATTTTGTTCATCTTTAAACTGTATTTCTTCTTCCTGATTACACCCTGTTAATAAAACTGTAAGCGTAAAAAATAAAACTGATAGTCTCTTCATTTGTTTTTTTATTTATTGTTTGTCGAGATATTCTCTCATTAATTGATTTGCTTTTTTTGGGTCTGCTTTTCCTTTTGATACTCTCATCAATTGCCCCATAAAAAATCCTGTTAATTTTTTTTCTCCATTTTTATATCGCTCCACCTCTTTAGGATTTTCCTTTATCACTTGCTCGATATAAGAAACAATCAAGGTATCATCAGATTCTTGAATTAAATTCAATTCTTCTGCTATTGTCATTGGTTCTTTCTCCGGTGTCTTTAATAACTCCGGGAAAATTTTTTGTGATGCAATCGTTGTTGAAACTTTCCCCTCTTCAATCATTTTGATTAGTGAGGCGATTGTTTTTGGTGCAATTGGAAATTCATCAATCTCCAATCCATTTTGATTCAGATATGATTTGATATCCCCCATTAACCAATTTGCTGCTGCTTTATAATTTTGAGTATGAAGAATAATCTCCTCATAAAACAAGGCAATATCCTTATTTTCAATAATATTATTTGCATCGTAATCCGACAACTTGAACTTATTGGTATATTTCAAATACAATTCTCTTGGAAGCGCCGGCATTTCTTCTCTAATTGCTTCAATTTGTTTCTCATCAATTACAATAGGTAACAAGTCCGGTTCAGGAAAATAACGATAATCATTGGCAGCTTCTTTTGTTCGCATTGAAATTGTAATTCCGTTTACGGCATCAAAAGATCTGGTTTCTTGAGCAATTTCTTCCCCTTTTTCAATCAATTCAATATGACGGTTAATCTCATATTCAATGGCTCTTTGAACATTTCGAATAGAGTTCATATTTTTAATCTCCACTCGCTTTCCATACTCATTTGAATCTTTTAACATTACAGACACATTGGCATCACAACGCAAAGATCCTTCTTCCATATTTCCGTCACAAATTCCTAAATAACGTACTAATTTTCTTATCTCTGTTAAATAGTTATATGCTTCTTTAGAGCTTCTGATATCAGGTTCTGAAACAATTTCCACAAGAGGGATTCCGGCTCTGTTTAAATCAACTAAAGTGTCGTATAAGTCAATATCATGAATACTCTTCCCTGCATCTTCTTCCATGTGGATGCGAGCAATGCGAATCGCCTTTTCTTTCCCTTCATCATCCTTGATATAAATCTTCCCCCTTGTACAAATTGGCGTTTTATCTTGAGTAATTTGATATCCTTTCGGTAAATCCGGATAAAAATAGTTTTTTCGATCAAAACGCTGCGTTTCTGTAATATTTGCATCACAAGCAAGCCCTAATCGAACCGCATATTCAATTGTTTTTTTGTTCATTTTGGGAAGTGTCCCCGGATGTCCTAACGAAATCACACTAACATTCGTATTTGGTGGTGCACCGTACTCGTTCTTATCACTAGAATAAGCTTTACTATTTGTTAAAAGTTGGGCATGAACTTCTAATCCAACAACTACTTGATATTTAGATCGGATATCGTCTGTCATTTATATTCTTTCTATAAGTTCTTTCATAATTGTTGTCATCTTCGGTTCCTGGCGTTTTGCTACGGCAATAACATCTTCAAGACTTGTCTCTTGGATTCTTCCCGGAACTCCTAAATCGGTAATAATTGAAATTGCAAAACACGGAATATCCATATGTCGAGCAACAATTACTTCCGGAACAGTAGACATCCCGACAGTGTCGGCTCCAATAACACGAACATACTTATATTCAGCAGGAGTTTCTAATGTCGGACCTGTAAGACCCGCATAAACTCCTTCCGAAACCTTGATTTGATGTTCGCCTGCAATTTGTTTTGCTAAAGCAATCATTTCTTTGTCATAGGTGTGCATCATATCAGGAAATCGAGGTCCTAATTCATCAATGTTTTTTCCAATCAGTGGATGAGCAGGGAAAAGATTGATATGATCATTAATAATCATTATCTCCCCCACTTCAAAGTCAGGGTTGACTCCTCCTGATGCATTAGACACAAACAAACGTTCTATTCCTAGAAATTTCATCACACGGACAGGAAAAGTAACTTCTTGCATGGTATAACCTTCATAATAATGAAAGCGACCTTGCATTGCAACTACCTCTTTTCCTCCAAGTCTTCCTAAAATCAATTTTCCCGAATGACTTTTAACCGTAGACACCGGAAAATTTGGTATTTCTTCATATGGTATCTCATCAACAACATCAATTTCATTGACTAATCCTCCCAACCCTGTTCCTAAAATAATTCCTATTGTCGGTTGAATGGTTGTTTTTGATTGTATATAATTAGCTGATTCTTTAAATTTCTCTATAATACTCATAAACTTCTTTTTTAAATGTTTCACTTTCAAATACTATCTCAATAGGAAGATAATACCAAGGGGCATTCCCTTTTTTTATTACTTCCAAATCTTTTAATCTCATAAAATCCTTCTCTGTTGTTACAATAACAGAACAAGCAAATGTATCAAATTTTTGAAGAATATCAGCTATTTCCGATGAAGAGAAATTGTGATGATCACCAAAAGGAAGGTGAATTACTTCATATTTTTTTTCCAAATATTTCTTTAATGGTAATGGATTTGCTATTCCCGTGACAAGCAACACCTTCTCTATATTTCTCTCACTATTTTTCCCTTGATTAAAAAAGGGTTGTAATTTCCCGTATTCAATTCTTGAGAAGAACACTTTTTCTGAAGGATTTTTTATTCTGTCTTTATACGTCTGTTGAACTTCTTCGGGTAATCTTTCCGAACATTTACTTACCACAACAATATCTGCTCGTTTCACTCCTGACCTTGGTTCTCTTAAATTTCCTGCTGGTAGTAAAAAATCATTAAAAAACGGCCTTTTAAATTCCGTAATGAGAATGTTAAAGTCTGCTTTTACCGCTCGATGTTGAAAAGCATCATCCAATATGATTAATTGATTGCCGGGATACTTGCTTCGTATCTCCCGAACGCCATCGATCCGCTTTTCCGATACAAATACCTTTATATTTTTTCCGTGCTTTATTTTATACATTAAAGGCTCATCCCCAACCTCATTTGCTTTTGAAACAGTCAACACCTCTCGTACTCCTTTTGTCTTTCTTCCATACCCTCTACTCAACACGGCTACATTCAAATTCTTCTCTAACGCCATTTGCACCAACAAATCAACATGAGGTGTTTTCCCTGTTCCTCCTACAGATAGATTCCCGATGCAAATTGTCCCTTTTCCAAGATATTCAGAATGAAATAAGCCGAAATCATAACATTTATTCCTAATCAATACAACAAAACCATAGATGAAAGAAAAAGGTAAAAGAAGTATTCTGATATTCATTTACCAAGGTTAATCGCTATACTCATTAAATAATTGTTCATCATCGTAAAAGAAGACCTTAATTGTTGCGGTATCATCTAAAAAATTAATTCGCCCAATTTCAAAACGATGTATTTTCAGTCCCAGCCTATTTTCTAAATCCTGTTTCATTTTCTCATAATTTTCAGGCTTAATTAATTCTATCTTCTCATACGTTATTGTTTTGCTTGTAAGATGTTTTACCAGCCATTTATATTCTAACCAATAAGTAATCCCGGTAATAAAAACGTTAATAAATAACATTTCGGCAAGGCTGATTTTTTTTGATGCCAAAGCATTGATTACACTAATGCCTATTGTTATAAATAAGTATGTCATTTCTTTTATTTCTATTGGATTGGTACGGTAACGAATGATCCCAAAGATTGCAAAAAGCCCTAATCCCATCCCTGTGTCAATGTTTAGTTTTTTCAAACTAAAACAGATGAAAAATGTCGTTAGCCCGATTAGATAATAGGTAAATAAATAATCTTTTCTTTTGGTAATCCGATAATATAAGTAACGAA
>JALWLM010000236.1 GCA_027084145.1 Crocinitomicaceae bacterium
CTGTTGGAGTTTAAAAAAGCACTTCTGTCATTAAAGGATAATTTTTCTTTGGAGAATTTGAAAAAATTGAATGAGCGTTTTTCATGGATAGATGAAAAAGAATTGTCATCATTTACAGAGAAAGATTTGGATAAAATGCTTCATCGACCTACAAGAGTTTGCGGTATGGTCAAAAATGAAGGGAAACAAGGGGGAGGACCATTTTGGGAGAGATCTGAAAAGACGATACTTCAGATTGTAGAAAAAGCCGAGTTTTCTAAAAATAAAGAGCATCTCATGAAGGAAGGCACTCATTTTAACCCTGTATTTATTGCCGTATCCAAAACGGATGTTTTTGGAAAGACGTTGGATTTAATGAAGTTTAGAGATGCATCTAAGTATTTTGTTGTGGAAAAGACGCATAGAGGAAGAAAAATTATTTATAGAGAATTACCGGGGTTATGGAATGGAAGTATGTCAGATTGGAATACTTTATTTGTGGAAGTAACACAAGAAATATTTACGCCCGTAAAACAATTAACGGATTTAATTGGCAAGGGTAATCGGACTTAATTAAAACAATGAAAATGAGGAATATTTTTTTTACAATAATTGTGTTTTCTTTTTATCTTTCAAGAATATCGGGGCAAATCAATATGGATGATTCAACGGCTCAGGTTATAGGATACTGGAGCGTTGGAGATGGAGAAAGTTATAAAGTTTCACTTCGTAAAATTAAATTAAGAGAATCTGATACGGTCTCCAATATTTTAATGACTTATAATGTTGATATTACAGTTATAGATTCAACGGAAGACTCTTATTTGCTTCAATGGGTTTATTCTAATTACCACACGAGTGTGGAAAATGAACTACTTGAAAAAATAAGTTCTTTGATGGAGGGACAAAAAGTAATACTTGAAACAGATGAATTTGGCAGAATAAAAAATGTGAAAAATTGGAAAGAAATCGCAGCCAATCAAAAAAAAGCAATAGAAGAGATTAAAAAAGAATTCAAATATATAGCGTCTGCAAATAGATTGTTTGAACAAATAGAAAAGACTTTCATCTCAAAATCGGGAATAGAAACATCGGCTATTCAAGATGCCCGGCAGTTTTATACTTTTCACGGAGGTAAATATACGTTGCGAGATACCATCTTAAGTATATTGCAAACACCGAATATCTATAATCCTAAAAAACCGCTTGATACAAAAGTAATATTGCACTTAGATGAATTGAATAAAGACGAAGGAACTTTTATCATTAGTTTAAGTCAAGAAGTTGATTCAGACCAATTGACAAAAGCAACCTATGAATATCTTAAGGAAATTTCCAAAGCAATGAAGACTCAAAGAGTAAAGAAAAAAGATATTCCAAAGTTAAAGAATATGACTACTATTGTTTCTAAGATTCGTGAAAATGGGTGGTTAATTTATAGTAAACAAAAGAAGATAGTTAGTACTCCTGTAGCTACAAATATTGAAGAAAGAATTATTGAGATACGATAACCAACAAAACGATATTACTTTTTTAGATCTGTTTTACTTTAATGATATTGACGGGACATGCTTCTGCGGCTCTTTGGTTTTCTTCCCATTCATCATCGTCGGTTTTAACCGTATAAAATCCTTTTTTATTAACCCCTCCGATAAGTGTTGCTTTCCCGTCTTTTTTAGACATTCTCCAGCGTTGATATGCCAGTTCAACACAATAATTGCATCCGATACATTTCTCTCGTTGATGGGTAATGATAACCATGGTTAATCTTTCACTTCTTCTGCAGGAACAATTTTATACAATTTATCAGATGCACGGATTACTTGATCGATAGGAATTGTAATTTCACTTCCTCTTGTTGCAACATCAGCTTCAACATCATCAACACGCATTGATTTAACGGTTGTCTCAATAACTCCTGTTGTCGGACCTGTAATTAAGATTTTATCTCCCACTTTAAGTTGTTGTGCCTCTATTTTGAATTGTCCGATTTTCGCTTTGGAATAATAATGCATTCCTTTTCCCAGATACACTTTTTTAACGGTTGCTTTAGAACCGGAAGCATCTGTCCATTCTCCCAGTTTCTGCCCTAAATAATAGCCTCCCCAAAAGCCACGGTTGTAAACCGTTTCAAGTCTTTTCATCCATTCGGCTACTTTTTCTTTTGTGTAAGTTCCTTCGTTGTAAGCATCAATAGCTTCTCTGTAACATTTAATCACTGTTGCAACGTACTCGGGAGCACGACCACGACCTTCTATTTTAAGAACTGAAATTCCCGTTTCAATCAATTGATCTAAAAAGTCAATCGTACATAAGTCTTTTGGGGACATAATGTACTCGTTGTCTATTTCTAATTCGTGTCCGTCTTCTAAATCTATTACTTTATATTTTCTACGACAATTTTGAACGCAAGCACCACGATTTGCAGAGGAGTTACTTGTGTGTAAACTCAAATAACATTTGCCTGATACAGCCATACATAATGCCCCATGTCCGAAAACTTCAATTTTTACAAGCTCTCCGTCGGGTCCTAAAATATTCTCTTTCTTGATGGCATCACAAATTTCTTTAACTTGTCGTAAACTCAATTCTCTGGAAAGAACCATTACATTCGCAAATAATGAATAAAAGCGAACGGTTTCAATATTGGTGATGTTTAATTGAGTTGAAATATGAACCTCAACGTCTTGAGATTTCGCATAACCGATAATTGCTTGATCGGAAGCAATGATTGCCGTTACCCCTGCTTCTTTAACTCGATGAATCACTTTTTTAATTAATGATAAATCGTGATTGTAAACAATGGTATTGAGTGTAAGGTATGTTTTGACGCCTTTTGCTTCACATCTTTCTACAATCTCCTCTAAATCACCAAGAGTGAAATTCATTGTAGCTCTGGCTCGCATATTTAATTGGTCAACCCCAAAGTAAACGGAGTCCGCACCATTGTCTAGAGCCGCTTGAAGTGAGTCAAACCCACCTGCAGGAGCCATTAATTCTATTTTCCTTTTATTTTTCACAATGCAAAGAAAAGGATTTTTCTTTAAAAAGTATATATTTACGAGTTGGATAACCCTCTTTTTATGGCACTTAGATCTTATTTGATATTCTTTTTAATTCTTTTTAATTCTCTAATAGGACTAACGAGTAGAGCAACGTCTTTAGATACAACGACAATAGAAGAAAACGTAATAGAAATATCAAAAGAGAGTAATGATTTTCAAAAGGAAATAGATAATGGTTTCGATAAAGAGAATACAGTTCATAAACCTCTTTTAATCAAAGAGAAAAAATTCTCTTACTTTTCTTCTCAACAATTAATACCTTTAATCATTGGGCTTTTACTTGTTTTTATAAGTCTAATTGTATTTGAATATAAAGAAAATGAAAAATTATCGATATTGCTTTTATTGCTGGGAGCTTTTAGCGTTAGGGTATTTATTGCATTATTATCGCCTTATTTGGAATTGTGGGATGAACAATTTCATGCGCTTGTGGCTAAAAATATGATGGAAAATCCATTAAAGCCCATGTTATATAAAAATCCTGTTTTCCCTTTTGATGATAAAAGTTGGGTAGCGGGTCATATTTGGCTGCACAAACAACCGCTTTTTCTATGGCAAATGGCTTTGAGTATGAAAATTTTTGGAGTCAATGTTTTTGCTTTAAGATTACCAAGTCTAGTCATGTCTTCAATGGTCGTACTCTTCATTTATAGAATAGGGAAGTTAACATTAAATAAAAAGGTGGGATTTTATGGGGCCTTATTATTTGCTCTATCTAATTTTTCAATGGAAATAGCGGCAGGAGCAATTCATACGGATCACAATGATGTTGCTTTTTTATTTTATGTGAGTGCAAGTATTTGGGCATGGGTAGAATATGAGAAGGCAAATGCTTCAAAGAAGAGACTTTTTATTTTGTTAATAGGTCTTTTTACAGGAGCAGCCGTACTGACAAAATGGTTAACGGGATTATTGGTCTTTTCGGGATGGGGCTTATCAATTCTTTTGTCAAAAGAAAGAAGAAAGGAATTAAAAAATTACCTTCATCTCATCACAAGTTTCTTGATAACTCTTGTTGTTTTTTTACCATGGCAAATTTATATTATCAATGCTTTTCCTCTTGTAAGTCAATACGAGTATTCTTTAAATACGAAACATTTTTTTGAAGTAGTGGAAGGACATGGGGGAGATTTTTGGTGGCATTTTAATATTGCGGAAGAAATTTACGGTATCAGTAAATTCTTTATTCTTTTTGCTTTAATTGTGTTTTTTCGTTCGATAAAAAAGTCGGTTTATAAAACAGCTTTTCTTACCTATGTAATTATTATTTATTTGTTTTTTGGAATAGCTGCTACAAAAATGATAGCTTTTACCTATAGTATCTCTTTTCTAATTTATCTGGCAATGGGAGCGCTTATCGAGAAGTTTTTTAAAGTAATTATTTTAAATAAAAATTATTTTCCTAAAAGGATTCATACAGTCATTTATAC
>JALWLM010000237.1 GCA_027084145.1 Crocinitomicaceae bacterium
GTAAAGGAATATGGTGATTTTAAATTACTCTATTTAAATAATCCCTTGGTTGTAAAAAATGGTGTTTTAATGAAAGAAAAAGGGGAAATATTAAGTTATATTGATCGATTAAGATTAAAAAAATTAGCTGTTCATGTAAAAGATGGTCGTGGAGATTTCTTTGCAAAAGGAGAAATAGGAAAAGATTTTCAAATTTTTTATAAAGGAAAAGCTCTTGATTACAAAAACAGAAAATTGATGTTAGAAGGAAAAGAACTTTCTAATTATTTACAATTAAAAGCGATGGAATCTGCGGACACTGCTTCCTCATACCTTTTTATGATAACCTTTTTACATCTTCTTCATATAATTGTCACTCTTTTATATTTAATTTCATTAATTCTTCGCTCTTTTAGAGGAAAAATAACTTCTGAAAATGCTATTTCTGTTCGTACAGGTGCTTATTTTTGGCACTTTTTAGGTTTTTTATGGGTGTATTTATTATTATTTTTAATTTTTATTCATTAAACTTGCACTTAAAACATTTAATCAAATGGCAGGACACGTTTCTAATCAAATTGATTCTAAGACATTATGGGGAGGAAAAGTTTCCCCTTTTAGTACGAGCTACGGGAAACTAATGATGTGGTTTTTCTTAGTTTCCGATGCATTAACATTTACCGGGCTTTTATTAGGGTATGGATTTGCAAGGCATTCATATACCGGTTCTTGGCCGATTGGAGAAGAAACTTTTCACTCTATGCCTTTCTTAGAAGGTCATTATCCGTTAATGTATGTTGCTCTAATGACCTTTATTCTTATTGTGTCGTCTGTAACAATGGTGTTAGCTGTTGAGGCCGGACACAGAATGGATAGAAAAGGGGTGATAAAATGGATGATAGCAACAATCATCGGAGGATTTTTCTTTTTAGGCTCTCAAGCTTGGGAATGGTCTCATTTTATCCACGGATCTGATTTTGGAAAGGTTGAATTAAGTGATGGATCTCTTGCTGTTGTAAAAGGTGAATTTGGTGATATTGAAAGCTTTAAAGTTATTGAAGCAGGCCATCACCATAAGGTTGGAGAAGTTATTAAACACGACCCTGACGAATTAAAACATGAATATCAACATGCTGTTGCTCAAGGAAAAGTAAAAGACGGAATCATTACTTTACACGATGGCTCTAAAGCTAAAATTAATAAAAAACCAAATACCAATCTAAAACTAATCGTTAAAGAATACGGCTCTAAATATAACGTTGGTGATGTTATAGAAGGAAAAAAAGCTGTTGAAATGTATGAAGAAGCTGCAAATTCAGGGCAGGCAAACCGTATAGTTTATGGTGCAAACATGAAACAAAATGAATATGGGCCTCAACAATATGCTCAGTTTTTCTTTTTTATCACCGGATTCCATGGTTTCCACGTTCTTTCAGGTGTTATTATCAATATCATTGTTTTACTAGGCGTTCTTGGTGGAATCTATCACAAAAGAGGACACTATGAAATGGTGGAAAAGACCGGTTTATACTGGCACTTTGTTGACTTGGTTTGGGTTTTTGTTTTTACATTCTTCTACCTAATATAAATTTCATAAAAATTAACAGATCATGAAAAGAGACGATATTATAGAATACTCCTTAGATTCTCACCACAACGAAGAACAAGGTGTTTCAATCAGAAAGAAAATATATAAGGTAACAATCATCCTTACGCTAATTACTCTCGTAGAGGTTTTATTAGGAGCTTTTATCAAACAAGGAACAACTGTTTGGCCTTTTGTAAAATGGTTTTTTATTGTGCTTACCATTGTTAAAGCAGCCTATATTGTTTTAGTGTTTATGCACTTGGGCGATGAAAAAAAATGGTTAAAATACATTATTTTAATTCCTTATTTTATTTTTGCTTTGTATCTCATTTTTATTTTGTTATACGAGGGAAATTCTATTGCTCAGATTTGGTCTAAAATGCTTGTATATCTAAAAAAATGAGAAAAAAAGAAGGCTCTCAAGTTTGGAGAAAACTTATTATTCTTTTACTTCTTTTTGGGCCTGCTTCTATTTTGATTTTTATTGGAACATCAAAGTGTTCTCATAATTTCAAAAAACTTGACGATTTTGGAAAAGTAAAACCTTTTACTTTTATAGATTCTCTCGGAAAAACACACCAAAACAAAGAGTTAAACGGAAAGATTTTATTAATCACAACCTTACAAAAAACATGTCCCGAAAAATGTGCTGTTTCTATGTGGCATCTTAATAAAATTATTTATGAAAAGATGCGAAAAAAAGGTGAAAGAGCGATTGTGAGAATCGTTTCTTTTGTCACTGATGGAGAAGGAAATCCGGGGACAATAGAAGATATCCGTGAAGTACAAAAAATGCTTCGAGACAGGGTTCAAAATTATAATCCTAAACTATGGATGATTGTTACGGGAGACCCAAAAGTTTTATATGATTTTGAAAGAAATGACCAAAGATTGCTTCAAGAAGGTGATGAATTTTTCGGAAATCAAGCTTATCAAGAATTAATGTTATTACTAGACAAAAAACAACATCTTAGAATGGTTTTATCGGGAAAAACCGAGGGTATGATCCGAAGAATGAATCAACATATTTCTTTATTATTAAAAGAATACGCAAAAAAATGACTCGATTAGTTTTATTCTTTTCCTTTTTTTTCTTTTTTTCTTGCTCTCATCAAGTTCAAGAAAAAAAGACACTTCCTATTTTAGGGGAGCGGGATATTGAATATAAATCGGTTCATGGAAAAGAAGTCGCTGACACTATTTATCACGTTGTCCCTGAATTTAAATTTCTTAATCAAGATTCTGTTTGGGTTCTTTCTTATGATTTGAAAGATAAAATTTGGATCGTCAACTTCTTTTTTACACGTTGCCCGTCTATCTGTCCGCCAATGATAGAAAACATGAAATACTTATCCCAAAAGGTAAATCCTTTTTCTGATGATGTTCTTTTTTTGTCTTTTTCTATTAACCCAAGAGGAGATACTCCTAAGGTTCTTCAACAATATATTAAAAACAGGCAGATTAATGACAAATTTTGGTATTTTCTAACAGGTGTTGAAGAGGAAAAAGTACATAATATGGCAAAAGAATATTTTAATGGTGCAGAAAGAAATGAAAATATTCCGGGAGGATTTGGCCATACAGAATACTTTGCCTTAATCGATACAGAAAGACACGTTAGAGGAATCTATAGAGGAACCGAACGGTCTGAAATGGAAAAATTATATGAAGATTTAAAACTTTTATTAAAAGAAGAAGGTGACAAATCCTCGGAATAATAACATAAAAACCTTTATATATATACTTTCCGTCGCTATTCCTTTGGTTGTCGGACTACTCTTTCGTGTAAAGATAGAAGGTCTTGATTTTTCCTTCCTCCCTCCTATTTATGCCTCTATCAATGCTTTTACTTCTTTTATTCTTGTTCTCGCTATTATTGCTATAAAAGGCAGAAAAAAAGAACTTCACAAAAAATTAATTAATTTTGCTCTTTTTCTGTCTGCTGTTTTTCTTCTACTTTATGTTGCTTATCACGTGACATCTGAACCCACTATGTATGAAGGAAATTATAAATACATCTATTATTTTATTTTAATTTCTCACATTGCTTTAAGTGTTGTTGTAATACCCTTTGTTCTCTTTACCTATCTTTTTGCTGTAGAAGGTAATTTTGAAAAACACAAAAACTGGGCTAAAAAGATATGGCCTCTTTGGTTTTATGTTGCTGTTTCAGGAGTTGTTGTTTATTGGATGATTTCACCTTTTTATAAATGAAAAATAATCACCACTTTTCAAAAAATTACATTCGTTGGACTTGGGCTACATTATTACTTATTTATATGGTCGTTTTTGCCGGAAGTTTTGTACGGATTACCGGTAGTGGTATGGGGTGTCCGGACTGGCCTAAATGCTTTGATCAATGGGTGCCGCCAACAGAAGCCTCTCAACTGCCAAATAACTATCAAGAAATAAATGCCGAAAAAAGACAGAAAAAACTACTTAAATTTAGTCGTTTTTTAGAATATATCGGTCTATCAGAGACCTCTGCCCAACTAAAAAATGACCCTTCTATTTTTAAGGAAGAACCATTCAATGCTAAAAAAACTTGGACAGAATATATCAATCGTCTTTTTGGTTTTATCTCAGGGAACTTTATGCTTATTGGTTTTATTTGGCTTTTAGTAAAATATAGAGATAGAAAATTAATTTTAATTTTAGGAATTAACTTGATTTTAATGGGGTTTCAAGCATGGTTTGGATCTATTGTTGTTGCCTCTAAACTTGTTCCATGGACAATTACGGTTCACATGCTAATCGCTCTAATTATTATTGCTTTACAAATTTATTTTATTCATCTTATTGACTCTCGACAAAAAAAAACAATTCCTTTTTCTCGGGAAGTCGTCGTTTTAATTTGGGTCGTTTTTGTTGTTATTTTCTATCAATT
>JALWLM010000238.1 GCA_027084145.1 Crocinitomicaceae bacterium
TGACTAGCGTCTACAGTGCCGAGGGTAAATCAATACCATGCACAGTGATAGAGGCTGGTCCTTGTGTTGTAACACAAGTGAAGACACAAGACAGAGATGGTTACGATGCTGTTCAACTGGGTTTTGGAGAACGTAAGGAGAAAAATACTCCTAAAGCGTTGAAAGGACACTTTGAAAAAGCAAAAACAAATCCAAAAGCTAAATTAGCAGAGTTTAAAGGATTTGAAGGACTTAATCTCGGAGATGAAGTTAATGTAGACATCTTTGAAGAAGGTGAATATGTTAATGTAATTGGAAAATCCAAAGGAAAAGGCTTCCAAGGGGTTGTTAAACGTCACGGTTTTGGAGGTGTTGGTCAATCGACACACGGACAACATAACCGAATGAGAGCACCGGGTTCTATTGGTGCTGCTTCTTATCCTGCAAGAGTATTTAAAGGAATGAGAATGGCTGGAAGAATGGGGAATGAAAGGGTAACAATTGAAAACTTACAAGTATTGAAAGTTTTAGCAGATAAAAATCTGATTGTTGTGAAGGGAGCTGTTCCGGGACATAAAGGTTCAACCGTAATAATTGAGAAGTAATGAAAGTGAAAGTAACAAATACAAAAGGTACAGCAACTTCGGCAGAAATAAACTTGTCGGATGATATTTTTGGAATTGAGCCGAATGATCACGCAATATATCTTGATGTTAAACAGCATTTAGCAAACAAACGTCAAGGTACTCATAAAGCGAAAGAAAGAGGAGAAATTCAAGGTTCAACAAGAAAAATAAAGAAACAAAAAGGTACAGGAACTGCGCGTGCAGGAAGTATTAAATCAGGAATACGTGTAGGGGGAGGAAGAATTTTCGGTCCACGTCCTAGAAACTATAGTTTTAAAGTTAATGTTAAGACTAAAAGATTAGCTAGAAAGTCTGCTTTTTCTTATAAAGCAAAATCAGACCAGATTGTTGTATTGGAAGATGTGAACTTTAATAACATCAAGACAAAAGAGTTCATCAATTTGATGAATGGATTAAAGTTAGCTAATGAAAAAGTTTTATTCATTTTAGATGAGAATAAAGATAGTGTTTATCTATCTTCTAGAAATTTAAAGAAAGTGAAAGTGGTAACTGCAGATTCTGTTAATACATTTGATGTTTTGAATGCATCAAAAGTAGTAATGACAAAGAGTGCTGTGGATGTAATAGAAAAAATTCTAAACTAATTTAGGATGAAAACAATCATAAAAAAACCGATTATAACGGAAAAGGCAACGAATTTAAGTGAGGATTTAAATCAATTTTCATTTGTTGTTGATCCTAAGGCAAACAAGATAGAGATTAAAAATGCCGTAGAGAAATTGTATAACGTTGAAGTTAAAGATGTTAGAACGATGATTTATGGTGGTGGAAAATCTTCTATCAAATACACGAACAAAGGAATCGTAGAGCAACGAAGTAAAAAATGGAAAAAAGCCATTGTTACAGTTGCGGAAGGAGAAACGATTGATTTATTTAATAACTTTTAAGCTAGAAAAATGGGTCTTAAAAAATTCAAGCCGACAACACCAGGGCAAAGACATAAGATAAACAGTGATTTTTCTGAAGTAACAGCAAAAACTCCTGAAAAATCTCTTGTAGAAGGGAAAAGAAAAACCGGAGGTCGTAATAACGACGGTAGAATGACTATGCGATATATTGGGGGAGGCCATAAACAAAAATACAGAGTCATTGACTTTAAAAGAGATAAACATGGAGTTCCTGCTACAGTTAAGTCAATAGAGTATGATCCTAACAGAACAGCAAGAATTGCATTGTTATATTATGCAGATGGAGAAAAAAGATATATCATTGCTCCAGAAGGATTAAAGGTAGGAGATAAAGTAATGGCTGGTAAAGATGCCACTCCTGATGTAGGAAATGCAATGTATTTAGCTGATATTCCTCTAGGAACAGTGATTCATAATATTGAGATGAAACCTGGTAAAGGAGGTGCTATTGCTAGAGGAGCAGGTACTTACGCACAATTGAATGCGAGAGAAGGAAAATATGCAATCATTAAAATGCCTTCAGGTGAAACAAGAATGATTTTAACTACTTGTCTTGCAACAATCGGAGCCGTATCTAATTCAGAGCATAACCTTGTTGTTTCAGGTAAAGCAGGTCGTTCAAGATGGTTAGGTAGACGCCCTAGAGTAAGGGGAGTAGTAATGAACCCGGTAGATCACCCAATGGGAGGAGGTGAAGGAAGAAATTCCGGAGGTCACCCAAGATCTAGAAATGGAATCCCTGCAAAAGGATATAAGACAAGAGCTAAGAAAAAATATTCAGATAAGTTTATTATCGAAAGAAGAAAAAAATAAGATAAGATATGAGTAGATCATTAAAAAAACCACCGTTTATACACTACAAGTTATTAAAACGAGTAGATGAGGCTCAAGCGTCAGGTAAAAAAGATGTTATCAAAACATGGTCTAGAGCTAGTACAATTTCTCCGGACTTTGTAGGATTAACTTTCGCGGTGCATAATGGAAATAAATTTATACCTGTGTATGTAACGGAAAATATGGTAGGACATAAGTTGGGTGAATTTGCACCAACTAGAAATTTCCGAGGTCATGCAGGTAATAAGAAAGATAAGAAAAGATAGAAATTATGGGTGCTAGAAAAAGATTAATGGCAGAGAGAATTAAGGAGAATAAAAAATCAATAGCTTTTGCTAAATTGAATAACTCTCCGATTGCTCCTCGTAAAATGAAGATGGTAGCAGACTTAATTAAAGGATTAGAGGTTAATAAAGCACTAAATATTTTAGAGCATAACCCTAAAGCCGGAGCTGAAAGTCTGAGTAAACTATTACGTTCAGCAATTGCTAATTGGGAACAAAAAAATGAAGACAAAAGCATTGAAGAAACTGTTCTTTATGTAAAGTCTATTGAAGTTAGCTCTGCAGGAATGTTGAAAAGAATACAACCTGCTCCACAAGGAAGAGCGCATAGAATTAGAAAAAGGTCAAATCATGTTACTATCGTTGTAGACGGTAAAAACGCAGAATAAATTTAGATAAATGGGACAAAAAACAAATCCAATAGGAAATAGATTAGGTTTCATCCAAGGATGGGAATCTAATTGGTATGGTGGACGTAATTACAGAGAAAAAATCGTTGAAGATGATAAAATCCGTAATTATTTGTATGCACGTTTGTCTAAGGCAAGCCTTTCAAAAATAATCATTGAAAGAACGTTAAAATTGATAACCGTTACTATCAATACAGCACGTCCGGGAGTGATTATTGGAAAAGGAGGTCAAGAGGTCGATAAGCTAAAAGAAGAGCTTAAAAAATTGACGAAAAAGGAAGTTCAAATCAATATTTTTGAGATTAAACGTCCTGAACTAGACGCTAAATTAGTAGCTGATGGTATTGCTCGTCAATTGGAGGCTCGTATTTCTTTTAGAAGAGCGATCAAAATGGCGATTGCAAGTACAATGAGAATGGGAGCAGAGGGGATTAAAGTTAAAATTTCAGGTCGTTTAAACGGTGCAGAAATGGCTAGATCTGAAATGTATAAGGATGGAAGAACTCCATTACATACATTCAGAGCAGATATTGATTATGCAGTATCTGAAGCACATACAACTTATGGTGTACTTGGAATAAAAGTATGGATATGTAAGGGTGAGGTTTACGGGAAGAGAGATCTTTCTCCAAATGTGGGAATGTCTCAAAAAGGAGGACGTAGACCGGGTATGAAGAAAAGAAGAAAATAAATTGATTCGTCAATTGAACTAAACACGTAAAAGATGTTACAACCAAAAAGAACTAAATTCAGAAAGGCTCAAAAAGGAAGAAACAGGGGCTTAGCTCATAGAGGAAGCACTGTTACTTTCGGATCTTTCGGTCTAAAAACTTTAGAACCGGGATGGATTACTTCGAGACAGATTGAAGCTGCCCGTATCGCTATCACAAGATACATGAAAAGGGAAGGTAAAGTTTGGATTAGAATTTTCCCGGACAAGCCTGTAACTTCAAAACCTGCAGAAGTAAGGATGGGTAAAGGTAAAGGTGCTCCAAGTCACTGGGTCGCTGTTGTAAGACCGGGAAGAATCATGTTTGAGTCGGATGGTGTTCCTTATCATATTGCACAAGAAGCAATGAGACTGGGAGCTCAAAAACTACCGGTAAAATGTAAATTCGTTACAAGACACGATTATATTATACCAGGAAAATAATTAGAATTATGAAAATGCAAGAAGTAAACAAAATGTCGATGGAAGACATTAAGGATAAATTGGAAACACTAACGGAGCAATTAGCTAAAATGAAATTAGCACATAAAATTACTCCATTAGAGAATCCAATTCAGATTCGAAATGTAAGAAGAGACATTGCAAGGTTGAAGACTGAGTTAAATAACAGAAAAGTACAGGCTTAGTCGCTTGTTTAAATTTAGAAACTAGCTTGAAATGGAAAAGCGTAATTTAAGAAAAGAACGTATCGGAGTTGTTACAAGTAACAAAATGGATAAATCGATCGTAATTGCCGTAGAAAGAAAGGTAAAACACCCTAAATATGGCAAATTCGTGAAAAAAACTTCTAAATTTGTTGCTCATGATGAAAAAAATGAGTGTAACATAGGAGATACAGTAAGAATAATGGAAACAAGACCTCTTTCTAAAACAAAGAATTGGAGGTTAGTAGAGATTATTGAACGAGCTAAATAATTTTTAGTAATGATACAACAGGAATCAAGGCTTAAAGTAGCAGACAATTCTGGAGCAAAAGAAGTATTATGTATTCGAGTACTGGGAGGTACTAAGCGAAGATATGCTTCAATTGGAGATAAAATTGTCGTTACAGTCAAAAGTGCAATGCCGTCAGGAGCTGTCAAAAAGGGACAAGTTGCCACAGCGGTAGTAGTTAGAACAAAAAAAGAAATACGTCGTCCGGATGGTTCTTACATTCGATTTGATGATAACGCTTGCGTTATTTTAAATCAAACAGGTGAGATGAGAGGAACGCGTATTTTTGGACCCGTAGCTAGAGAGCTTCGTGATGCAAATTTCATGAAAATTGTATCATTAGCTCCAGAGGTACTTTAATTAATGGAAGTTATGCAACAGAAATTACACATCAAAGTTGGAGACACCGTTAAAGTATTAGCGGGAGAGTCTAAAGGACAGGAAGGAAAAGTCCTTACAATTGATAGAAAAAAAATGCGTGCAACGGTAGAAGGTGTTAACTTAGTTAAGAAACACATGAAACCAAGTGCATCTAACCCTGAAGGAGGAATTGTGGAAATGGAAGCAAGTATCCACATTTCAAACCTTATGATAGTTCATAACGGCGTAGCTTCACGCATCGGTCGTAAAGAAAAGGATGGAAAGTTAGTACGTTATTCAAAAAAAACCGGAGAGGAAATTAAATGATGGAATATACACCAAGACTTCAGAAAAAGTATAGAGATGAGATTATACCATCTCTTACTGAAAAGTTCGGATACAAGACAGTAATGAGAGTACCGAAGCTTACAAAAATTGTTATTAGTCAGGGAATAGGTGATGCCGTAGCTGATAAAAAGCTTGTAGACAATGCTGTTAGTGAATTAACCATCATAGCAGGTCAAAAGGCAGTCCCGGTTGTTTCCAAAAAGGACATCTCTAACTTTAAGTTAAGAAAAGGAATGCCGATTGGAACAAAAGTGACATTGAGAGGAAATAGAATGTATGAATTTCTTGATCGCTTATTGGCAATAGCATTACCTCGTACGCGTGACTTTAAAGGAATTAGTCCTAAAGGTTTCGATGGAAGAGGAAATTTCAATATGGGGATTAAAGAACATATTGTATTTCCTGAAATTGACATCGATAAAGTTAACCGTATAATGGGAATGGATATTACTTTTGTAACAACAGCTAAAACGGATGAAGAAGGGAAGGCTCTTTTAGATGCTTTCGGATTCCCATTCACAAAAAAGTAAAAGATATGGCAAAAGAATCAATGAAAGCGCGTGAGCGCAAGAGAGAAAGGTTAGCAGCAAAATATGCTAAAAAGCGAGAAGAGCTAACTAAAATATTAAAATCAACGGATGACTCCGAAGAAATGTTGGAGAAAAAATGGGAAGCAATGATTGCTTTACAAAAATTACCTCCAAACTCAGCTAAAATAAGAGTTCACAATAGATGTGGATTAACAGGAAGACCTAGAGGATATATGAGACAATTCGGTATCTCAAGGGTAACTTTCCGTGAAATGGCAAACTTTGGAAAAATTCCGGGTGTTAAAAAAGCAAGTTGGTAAAAAGAAATATTATAAAATTATGAATACAGATCCAATAGCAGATTACCTTACACGAATTCGTAATGCCAGTGCGGCAGGATTGAAGATGGTAGAAATTCCTTCTTCAAAAATGAAGCGAGCAATAACTGAGATTCTATATGATCAAGGTTATATCAGAGCATATAAATTCGAGGAAGATGATAAGCAAGGAATCATACGTATAGCATTGAAGTATAACCCTTCAACGAAGATTCCGGCAATTACCAAATTAGAAAGAATATCTAAACCTGGGTTGCGAAAGTATGTAGACGCTAAAGGTTTACCTAGAGTTCTTAATGGATTAGGAATTGCAATTGTTTCAACAAACAAAGGAGTGATAACAGATAAACAAGCAAGGAGAGAAAATGTAGGAGGGGAAGTTCTTTGCTATGTATATTAATTAATTTAAGTTTAAAAAAATGTCAAGAATAGGAAATAATCCAGTAACGATCCCGAGTGGGGTGGAAGTGAAAATTGACAAGGATATTGTCACTGTAAAAGGACCTAAAGGAGAGTTGACACAAAAAATAGATGATTGTGTTAAACTAACCATAGAAGACGGTCAAATTTCTTTCTCCCGCGTGTCTGACGCACCAGATCATAGAGCAAAGCACGGTTTATACCGCTCTTTATTAAACAATATGGTTATAGGTGTTTCCGAAGGGTTTAAATTGCAATTAGAAGTGGTAGGGGTAGGATATAGAGCTAATGCAAATGGACAAAAATTAGAATTATCGTTAGGTTATTCTCATCCATTTGTCATGGAAATTGCAAAAGAAGTAAAGGTATCTACAGAGTCTGTAAAAGGAAAGGCACCAATTATAACATTGGAGTCTCATGACAAACAATTGGTTGGTCAAGTTGCAGCAAAGATTCGTTCACTTCGTAAGCCTGAACCTTATAAAGGAAAAGGAGTTAGATTCGTAGGTGAAGAAATTCGAAGAAAAGCAGGTAAAGCAGCTGCTAAGTAGAAATAATTAAAGATATCTTAAGAGTTATGGCATTAAGTAAAAAAGTAGAAAGAAGAGCAAAGATTAAAAGAAGAATCAGAAAGAAAGTTTTTGGTACTTCTGAGGCGCCTCGTTTGTCTGTTTTTAGAAGCAACAAACAAATGTATGCGCAAATTATAGATGATGTAACAGGGACAACATTAGTTTCTGCATCATCTTATAAAAACAAAAAAGCAAAAGGAACAAAAATAGAGCAAGCATCAATTGTAGGGAAAGAACTAGCGGAAAAAGCAATTAAAGCAGGGATTGAAAAGGTTGTCTTTGATAGAAATGGATACTTGTATCATGGAAGAGTAAAATCATTGGCTGACTCAGCAAGAGAAGGCGGATTAAAATTTTAATTTGTTATGGGAAAAGATATGAATAGAATAAAAGCTGCAGATATTGAGTTAGTTGATAAACTTGTAGCAGTTAACCGTGTTACTAAGGTAACAAAAGGAGGTCGTACTTTTAGCTTTTCTGCAATTGTTGTTGTTGGAAATGAAAACGGAATTGTAGGACACGGTTTAGGTAAAGCTAAAGAAGTAGTAGAGGCTATTGCTAAAGGGATTGATGATGCTAAAAAGAATCTTATAAAAGTTCCTTTAAATAAAGGTACTGTTCCGCATATGCAAAAAGGAAAATTTAGTGGCGCTAGAGTAATGTTGAGACCGGCAGCAGAAGGTACGGGAGTTATTGCAGGAGGTGCGATGCGTGCTGTATTAGAAAGTGTAGGAGTTCACAATGTATTAGCAAAATCACAAGGTTCTTCTAACCCTCACAATGTTGTAAAAGCAACGATTATTGCTCTTTCTCAAATGAGAGATGCAGTTCAAGTTGCAAAACAAAGAGGAGTAGATTTAGATAAAGTGTTTAACGGTTAAACTTGAGTATATCATGACGAAAATAAAAATAAAGCAAGTAAGAAGTGCAATTAACCGTCCGGCAAGACAAAAAGCGACGATTAAAGCATTAGGGTTTAAAAAGTTAAACCAAGTGATAGAGAAAGAAGCAACTCCTCAAGTGTTAGGAATGATTAAAAAAGTAGAACACTTAGTAGAAGTGATTGACTAATTTTTAAAAAGAAAAAAATGAACTTACATAATTTAACACCGGCAAAAGGTTCTGTTAAGAATAGAAAAAGAATTGCTCGTGGACAAGGGTCCGGAAGAGGTGGTACCTCAACAAGAGGACATAAAGGAGCAAAATCAAGATCCGGATACTCTAAGAAAATAGGTTTTGAAGGTGGACAAATGCCTCTTCAAAGAAGAGTTCCTAAGTTTGGATTTAAAAACATCAATAGAGTTGAATACAAGGCGATAAATCTTGATATTATACAATCACTTGTTGATAGAAAAAATCTTAACGAAATTACACCTGAAATATTAAGAGAAAACGGATTGTTGTCAAGAAGAGAATTAGTTAAAATTTTAGGGCGAGGTGAACTAAAGGCTAAATTGAATATAACAGCTCATAAATTTTCTGCTTCAGCAAAAGAAGCTATCGAAAAAAATGGAGGAAGCTGTTCTGAAATTTAATAACGTTCACCAAATTGCTATAAATAGATGAAAGGATTTATTCAAAATTTAAAAAATATCTGGAAGGTAGAAGAGCTTCGTAAGAGAATCTTATTGACATTAGGATTGATTCTTATATATCGATTAGGTTCTTTTATTATTCTTCCGGGAGTTAATTTTAATCAATTAGCTGCTTCTCAAAGTGAAGGAGGACAAAACATGTTGGAAACATTGTTGTCATTGTTCTCCGGAGGAGGTTTTACTAATGCTTCTATTATGGCGTTAGGAATTATGCCTTACATTAGTGCTTCAATTATTATGCAGCTTTTAGGAATGGCAGTACCGGCAATTCAGAAGATGCAAAATGAAGGTGAATCAGGTAGAAAACAAATTAATAATTGGACACGAATTTTGACGATTATTATTTGTACGCTACAAGCACCTTCTTATTTGGCACTTTATGTAGAAAGTAAAGGAGCAATGCCTGTTGATGCAAATACTTTTTGGTGGATTCAAACAATAATTGTGTTAGTTGCAGGATCTATGTTTGCGGTTTGGTTAGGAGAAAGAATCACTGACAAAGGAATCGGGAATGGTATATCTTTATTGATTACAGTTGGTATTCTGGCAAGCTTACCTGGAGCGTTTATAGGAGAGTTTTCTATGGCTGCAGCTGAAGGGAATTTGATCAAAATTATATTAGAGATTGTAATCTTTATGACCGTGGTGTTGGCTACAATACTTATTGTTCAAGGTGTAAGAAAAGTTCCTTTAAATACTGCAAAAAGAATTGTAGGAGCTAGAGCAGTTCAACAAGGAGCGAGAAATTATTTACCGATTAAGGTTAACGCTTCCGGTGTGATGCCTATCATTTTTGCACAAGCAATTATGACCGTTCCGATGATGTTGTTTGCAAACTCGGGAGAAGATGGAGGCTTTATTGCCAGAAACTTCGGAGATATTTTTGGGTTTTGGTATAATTTTGTTTTAGGAATCTTAATTATTGTGTTTACATATTTTTATACAGCAATAATGATTAATCCGAGAAAAATTGCAGATGATTTAAAGAGAAGTGGTGCTTTTATCCCCGGAGTAAGACCAGGAGAAGAAACAGCTCATTACATTGATTCTCTTGTTTCAAGAATAACATTGCCGGGATCCATTTTTTTGGCTATTATAGCAATTATACCTGCAATAGCAAATAAAGCCGGAGTAAGTGCTGGTTTTGCGATGTTTTTTGGAGGTACATCATTATTGATTATGGTCGGAGTAGTATTGGATACCCTTCAGCAAATAGAGTCATACTTATTAAATAGACATATGGACTCTTTAATGGAAGGAACAAAAGTTAGAGGACGTAGAACACAAGGTGAAACTTCAGGAATGTAATTTAAGATTATGGCAAAACAACCATCAATAGAACAAGACGGAGTAATTATCGAAGCATTGTCGAATGCAATGTTTAGAGTAGAACTTGAAAATGGACACGTGATTACAGCTCACATTTCAGGTAAAATGAGAATGTATTACATTAAAATTTTACCGGGAGATAAAGTGAAAGTAGAAATGTCTCCATATGATTTAACTAAAGGAAGGATTACATTTAGATATAAATAACTAACTTTGCCGTTGGCAAAAAAAAATAAAAAGATGAAAGTAAGAGCATCAGTAAAAAAACGATCTGCAGATTGTAAGATTGTAAAAAGAAAAGGAAGAGTTTACGTTATTAACAAAAAGAACCCTAAGTTCAAGCAAAGACAAGGATAAAATTTAAAAAATTATGGCACGTATTGCGGGAATAGATTTACCGAAAAATAAGAGAGGTGTAATAGGATTAACTTACATCTTTGGTATTGGAAGAAGTAGAGCAAAAGAAATACTACAAAAATGTGGTATAGATGAAAATATCAAAGTGAAAGATTGGACAGACGAGCAGTTAGCTGCTATTCGATCTGAAATCAATGGAATCAAAGTCGAAGGAGCTTTAAGATCTGAAATTCAATTAAGCATTAAACGTTTAATGGATATAGGATGTTATAGAGGTATTCGTCATCGTATCGGACTTCCTTTGAGAGGGCAGAGAACTAAGAACAATTCTAGAACTAGAAAAGGAAGAAGAAAAACAGTGGCAAATAAGAAAAAATAATTGCTCTTAATAGTTTGAAACTTATAATTTAAAATAAAGCTAAGTAGAATGGCAAAATCAAATCAAAAGAAGAAGAAGAAAGTCAGAGTAGATGCTGTTGGTGAAGCGCATATCCAAGCTACCTTCAATAACATCATTATTTCTTTGACAAACACGCAGGGACAAGTTATCTCATGGTCATCTGCAGGAAAAATGGGGTTCAAAGGTTCTAAAAAGAACACACCGTATGCAGCTCAGGTAGCAGCAGAAGATGCAGCAAAAGAAGCCCATGACTTCGGATTACGTAAAGTAAAGGTGTATGTAAAAGGTCCGGGAGCAGGTAGAGAATCTGCTATTAGAGCTATTCATAATTCGGGAATAGAGGTGACGGAAATTGTTGATGTTACACCGATTCCTCATAATGGATGTCGTCCACCAAAAAGAAGAAGAGTTTAATTAAAATTTAATAAATAGTTAAGGATAAAAAGTATCGAAGGAGAGCCTTAATTCATACTTCCTTAAAAAATAAAAACAAGAAAAATGGCAAGATATAGAGGTCCAAAATCAAAAGTAGCAAGACGCTTTAGAGAACCAATCTTTGGTCCTGATAAAGCATTAGAAAGAAAAAAATACGGTCCGGGTCAACATGGACCCAACAAAAGAAGAGGGAAGCAATCTGAATATGGTGTTCAGTTGGCTGAAAAACAAAAAGCAAAATATACTTATGGTATTCTAGAGAAACAATTCTCTAATTTATTTAAGAAAGCTTCTTCGATGAAAGGAGTAACAGGTGAAAACTTATTACAACTTTGTGAGGCAAGACTAGATAATACTGTTTTTAGATTAGGAATAGCTCCAACAAGGAGAGCTGCTCGTCAGTTAGTTTCTCATAAGCATATTACAGTAAATGGTAAAGTTGTTAACATCCCTTCTTACACTTTAAAAGTCGGAGATGTTGTAGGTGTAAGAGAAAAATCAAAAACATTAGAAGTCATTACAAATTCTGTAGCTTCTTCTAATACAACATACGATTGGTTAGAATGGAATCCATCTAATTTAGAAGGGAAAATGTTAGCGATTCCTTCTAGAGAAATGATACCGGAAAATATAAAAGAACAATTAATCGTTGAATTGTACTCTAAATAATAAATAAAAGATATTTTAAAATGGCAATATTAGACTTCCAAAAACCAGACAAGGTCATAATGATCGAGTCAGACGATTATGTAGGACAATTTGAATTTCGTCCATTAGAACCTGGTTATGGTATAACAATAGGAAATTCACTAAGACGTATTTTATTATCCTCTCTTGAAGGATATGCGATTGCTTCTGTTCGAATTGATGGAGTAGAACACGAATTCTCTACAATTAAAGGAGTAGTGGAAGACGTTACTGAAATTATTTTGAATTTAAAACAAGTACGATTCAAAAATCAAATAGAAGGAACAGATACAGAAACAGTTGTTGTAAATGTTTCAGGGCAAGAACAATTAACAGCAGGAGATATAGGTAAATTTACTTCTGCATTCCAAGTTTTAAATCCTGATTTAGTGATTTGTAACATGGATCCTTCTGTTAATTGGGAAATGGAATTGAAGATAGTTAAGGGTAGAGGATATTATCCTGCTGAAGAAAATAAAGATCCAAATGCTCCTTTTGGGACAATTGCGATTGATTCAATTTTTACGCCGATAAAAAATGTTACTTTTTCAACAGAGAACTTTAGGGTAGAACAAAAAACAGATTATGAAAAATTAATCATGAACATTACAACTGATGGTTCTATTCACCCTAAAGATGCTCTTAAAGAGGCAGCTAAAATATTAATTCATCATTTCATGTTGTTCTCTGATGAAAAGATAACTTTAGATAGTGGCGACAAATCAGCAACAGAAGAATTTGATGAAGCTTCATTACACATGCGTCAGTTATTAAAGACTAAATTAGTGGATATGGACTTATCCGTAAGAGCATTAAATTGTCTTAAAGCTGCAGACGTAGAAACTTTAGGAGATTTGGTTTCATACAATAAAAATGATTTATTAAAGTTCAGAAACTTTGGTAAGAAATCATTAACAGAGTTGGAAGATTTGATAGAATCTAAAAATCTTTCTTTTGGAATGGATGTTTCCAAATATAAATTAGATAAGGAATAAGAACAATCTTGGAATTAAAGAAGAAAAATGAGACACGGTAAGAAATTCAATCATTTAGGAAGAAAGAAGGCGCATAGAGAAGCAATGCTTTCTAATATGGCTTGTTCATTGATAGAGCATAAAAGAATCAACACTACAGTTGCAAAAGCAAAAGCATTAAGAAAATATGTTGAGCCTATCTTGACAAAGTCAAAAACAAATACGACACACTCTAGAAGAGTTGTTTTCAGTTATTTGAAAAATAAAGAAGCGGTTAAAGAGTTATTCAAAGAAATAGCTCCTAAAATTGAAAATCGTCCCGGAGGATATACTAGAATTATCCGAACAGGATATAGATTAGGAGATAATGCTGAAATGTGTTTAATAGAGTTAGTTGATTTTAACGAGTTATATACAAACGAAAAACCGAAGAAAACAACTAGAAGATCTAGAAGAGGTTCAGGTTCTAAAGCAAAATCAACTAAAGCGACAACAGAGGAAGCAACAGAAGAAAATGTTGAAGAAACAAAAGCAGTTGAGAACTCTGAAGAACCAAAAGAAGAAAAATCAAAAGATGATTCCTCTGGTAAGGAAGAAGAAAAATAATTTTAAGGGGCTTTTAGCCCCTTTTTTTTTGCTTAAAACTTATTAACAAACTAAAACATAAGGGAAATTATATTATATTTTTGTACCTAAATTGTAGTGAATGGAAAATCAAGAAAAAGCAGTATTGGTCCTTGAAGACGGGACGGTTTTTGAAGGGATGGCTATAGGTAAAAGAGGGACAACAACCGGAGAAATAGCATTTAATACCGGTATGACGGGATATCAAGAAATTTTTACAGATCCATCTTATTATGGGCAAGTAGTAGTGATGAACTCTGTTCATATAGGAAATTACGGAACACATAAAGATGAAAACGAATCGGGAGGAATGAAAATTTCCGGATTGGTTGTTAAAAAATTCTCTAAAACACACTCTCGATGGTCTGCAGATAAATCACTACAAGATTTTATGTTGGAAAATGATAAAGTGGGAATATCAGATATTGATACAAGAGCGTTAGTTAGGCATATCCGGAATAAAGGAGCAATGAATTGTATTATTTCTTCGGACAATTTAGATGTAGAATCATTAAAAAAAGAACTGAAAAAAGTACCTTCAATGGCAGGTTTGGAACTATCTTCTAAAGTAAGCACAAAAGAAAGTTATGAAGTCCGACCTGAAAATGCTGAGTTTAAAGTTGCTTTATTAGATTTTGGAGTAAAGAAAAGTATTGTTGATTGTTTAAAAGACAGAGGTTGTCATGTCAAGATATTTCCATTGAACACACCACTTGATGAGATGGAAGCATTTTCTCCGGATGGTTATATGTTGTCTAATGGGCCCGGAGATCCATCGGCTATGCCTGAGTCAATTCAGATTGTAGAAGAGATTGTAAAATTAGGTAAACCTGTTTTTGGAATATGTTTAGGACACCAAATTTTAGGGTTAAGTCAAGGGCTTTCCACTGAGAAAATGTTTAATGGACACAGAGGAATCAATCATCCGGTGAAGAATTTAAAAACAGGAAAAGGGGAAATTACTTCTCAGAATCATGGTTTTGTCATAACAAAAGAAAGTATAGAGAAAAACGATAAAGTAAAGATGACACACGTTCATCTAAATGATGATACAGTGGCTGGTATAGAGTTAAAGGGGGGAAATATTTTTTCTGTTCAATATCACCCTGAAGCTTCTCCCGGGCCACACGATTCCAGATATTTATTTGATCAATTTATTGAAAACATGAAAAATTATAAAGGATGAGTTTTATTGCAAAAATTGTAGCACGAGAAATTTTAGATTCCAGAGGGAACCCGACTGTCGAAGTGGATGTAATTACTGAAAATGGGATATTAGGACGAGCAGCTGTACCATCGGGAGCTTCAACAGGTGTCCATGAAGCCGTGGAATTAAGAGATAAAGATGCTTCCAGGTATTTAGGAAAAGGAGTATTAAAAGCGGTTTCAAATATTAATACGATTATCAATGAAAAATTACGAGGATTTGATGTTTGTGATCAAAAAAGAATTGATGAAGAGTTAATTCGCTTAGACGGTACCCCTAATAAGTCTAAATTGGGAGCAAATGCAATTCTTGGAGTATCTTTAGCTTGCGCAAAAGCAGGTGCGGAAGAATCAGGTATGAGTCTTTTCAAATATGTTGGAGGAGTAGGAGCAGTTACTTTACCTGTTCCGATGATGAATATCTTGAACGGTGGTTCTCATGCAGACAATAAAATTGATATTCAGGAATTTATGGTGATGCCTTTTGGAGCGTCTTCATTTTCTGAAGGTTTGAGATGGGGAACAGAAATTTTTCATCATCTCAAATCTGTATTGAAAGAGAAAGGAATGTCTACAAATGTAGGAGATGAAGGAGGGTTTGCTCCTAATTTAGAATCTAATGAAGAAGCGATAGAAGTCGTGTTACAAGCAATAGAAAAAGCAGGTTTTAAACCCGGAGAAGATGTTTATATTGCATTAGATGCCGCATCATCTGAGTTTTACAATGCAGAGACTAAAAAATATGTTTTTGAATCTACAGGAGTAAAGATGACTTCTTCAGAAATGGTAAACTTTTGGAAAGAATGGACAGAAAAATATCCAATTATTTCTATTGAAGATGGATTGGATGAAGATGATTGGGAAGGATGGAAATTATTAACCGAAACGATTGGAGATAAAGTTCAATTGGTAGGAGATGATTTATTTGTAACCAATACAAAACGATTGTCTGAAGGAATTGAAAAAGGTGTAGCAAATTCTATATTGGTTAAAGTAAATCAAATAGGGACGCTTACAGAAACCATTGAAGCCGTTCAGTTAGCCACAAAGAACAGTTATACTTCCGTAATGAGTCATCGAAGTGGAGAAACAGAAGATACAACCATTGCAGATTTAGCAGTTGCTTTAAATTGTGGTCAGATAAAAACAGGATCTACTTCTAGAAGTGATCGTATGGCTAAGTATAACCAATTACTTAGGATTGAAGAAGAACTTGGTTCTACAGCAGTTTATCCGGGTAAAAAGTTTAAATTTATTTAAGACAGTATTTCGGTAAAATGAAAAACTCCTTCTTAATTGTTAGGAGTTTTTTTTTTTTATTTCAATTTTTCATTTTTAAGATGACGTGTAGCATCTCGTTTTGTTTTTTTATCAAAGTTTTTTTGAATCACTTTTTCTAAATCAATTCCTGTTTGGTTGGCTATGCAAGTTAAAACAAAAATGACATCAGCGATTTCCTCTCCCAAATCTTTCTCTTTGTCGCTTTCCTTTTCACTTTGTTCTCCATAACGTCTGGCCATAATTCGAGCGACTTCTCCAACTTCTTCCATCAAAATAGCAGTATTCGTTAATTCATCAAAATAACGGACGCCATATTCTTTAATCCAGTCATCTACTTTTTTTTGCAACTCTTTTATTTTCATGATTTTTTTATAACGACACGTATAATCGGCGTTTTAAGCCGCTTATACATTGTTGTGCACAGGCTTTATATTATCTCAATATCTCGGTTTTGAAATCTAATGTTAAAATGAATTTTTGCATTTAAAGCTCTAAACACCTTAAGAATTGTCTCAAATCTTGCGTCTGTCAAATTATTTTCAATTTTAGAGATTTGAGCTTTTTTTACACCTACTAACTCTCCTAATTGTTCTTGCGTAAGATTTTTCTCTTTTCTTATTTGCTTAATTGTTTCTCCAATGATATCTAATCGTAATTCATTTTCAAATTTATCTCTTTTAGGAGTACCTAATTTTCCAATATGCTTATCAATTAATTTGTCTATACTTGTAGTTTTCATAATTCTATTTTTACAACGGTCTGGCTATGAGTAGTTTTTAACTCTTCTTATATTTATTATTGTATTATTGTTATTATTATTATTATTATTATTTTAAATGAAAATACTTTCTCCTCAATTTCTCTGCTTTTTCCAATTCCTTTTTTGGAGTCTTCTTCGTCTTCTTTTCTATTCCATGCGTTGCTATTACGAGGGTGTTATTTTTATCCGTTTTATCCCAAAAAGCAAATAGTCTATAATAAGT
>JALWLM010000239.1 GCA_027084145.1 Crocinitomicaceae bacterium
ACCAGACTCATATACCGCATTTAAAAATAAAATAGGGCTTGCCAATGAAAACAGAAAATATTTAGCAAAGAGTAAAGAAATTGTTTTGGTATGGCCATACAAGGATTGTGTGCTTGAAGGCGGACAAGAAAAAACTGATGAAAAAAGAAAAGAAATTTTTCATAATGTCATCCTTGCTCCAGATGAGATTGATAGATTATTAGAGCCCAAAGTTTTCACGAACCTCAAAAGGATAGATAAAGATGGAGAGCATCCACTTGATGGTTTCAGAAGGGATGCCGAGATAAATAGGAAAAGAGGATTGCCGGAAGACACAATAACTGATAATTTGATTATCAAGGGGAACAATCTTTTGGTGTTGCATTCGCTTTTGAAGGAATTTAGAGGGAAAGTGAAGTTGATTTATATCGATCCGCCATATAATACAGGAAATGATGAGTTTCAATACAATGATAGTTTCAAACATTCTACATGGTTAACCTTTATGAAGAATCGATTAGAGGTGGCTAAAGAGTTGTTACGAGATGATGGAGTTATTTTTGTCCATTGTGATGATAATGAACAAGCATATTTAAAAGTTTTGATGGATGAAATTTATGGCAGAGATAAATTTATTGGCACAATAGTAGCAGTGACTAACAGAAGTGGTAGGGATTACGGAGGGATAGCAAGAACTCATGATTATATGTTGGTATATGGTAAAACTGAAAATTATATTCTACATGATATTGAGGATAAGAATAAAATATTGCCTTATAAGGATCAATTTGGAGAATTTGATATCAGAGAACTAAGAAACAGAAATATTCGGTTCAATGTGGAAAATAGACCAAATCTTTTCTATCCCTTTTATGTCAATCCGAATAATAAAGATGAAAATGGGTTCTATGAACTAAGTCTTGATAAGAGAAAAGGGTGGATTGAAGTTTTGCCTAAAAAGTCTCAAGGAATTCAAACTGTATGGAGATGGGGTAAGGAGCGAGCACAAAAAGAGTTAAATATAAATCTCGTGGGGAAGAAAATGCGCAATGGTGGATTTCAAATTGTTGAGAAATATAGAAAAAAAGGAAGGATGGCACGTTCAGTATGGACTGAAAAAGAAATTCGTAATGAAAAAGGAACATTAGAGCTAAAGGCTTTATTTGGTAAGAGGGTTTTTGACTATCCAAAGGCTGAAGAATTGATTAAAAAAGTAATCGAAATGGGAACAATGGAGGGAGAACTTTTTTTAGATTTTTGTCTTGGAAGTGGAACAAGTGCCGCTGTAGCTCACAAAATGAAAAGGCAATATATAGGTGTAGAGCAGATGGATTATATAAACGAAGTAACTGTTAACAGGATAAAGAATGTTATTCAAGGAGAGCAGGGGGGCATTTCCAAAGATGTTGGTTGGCAAGGCGGTGGAAATTTTGTCTATATGGAACTCATGAAACTCAATGAGGTTTTTATTGAGAAAATTCAGAATGCCAAAACCACGGAAGAACTATTAAACATCTGGAATGATATGAAGCACAACGGATTTTTGAGTTATAGAATTGATCCAAGATTATTTGATGAAAATATTGAAGAGTTTAAGGCATTAAATTTAGACGAACAAAAAAAGCTTCTCTTTGAGATGCTTGAATACAACGACCTTTATGTGAATTACAGCGAAATTGATGATGCTATTTATAATGTAAGCGAAGAAAAAAAGAAGTTGAACAAAGAACTTTACAAGGTTTTAAAATGAAAGTTTCTGACACCACGCTTAGATTTTTACGAGATTTAATAACTGGAGATGGAGAGATTTCTTATTATCAGTCTGGGCCTATGTTGGTTGATTTTTTTAAAAAGTTTGGATTTAATGACCAATACGGGAAAGGATTCCCTTCCAGATGGAAATATACTGAAGAAAAGTTAAAAGCATTAAATAAACAGGATAAGATAGAAAAAGTACTCATTACTTATTTAAGACCTATCAATTGGATTAACAATGAAAAACAATTTAACAACATAATTAATACACTTAATAAATATTTAAATTATGAAGACTATGAAATAATTGTTAAAGACAAAGAGATTCACATCATTGATTTAAAAACTCAAATATTAAAAACCCCATTAGATAATAAATTAACTCATAGTGGCATACAAAAAACATTAATTAAATGTGAGCGTAGAATTAAAGAAGGAGATTACGAAGGAGCAATCACCGCATCCAGAGCATTACTTGAAACATTGTTATTATATTTTTACAGACAATTAAAAAAGAAAGAATATGATTTTGATGGGAAATTACCTAAATTATTCAAGGATGTGCTTAAACTATTGAATTTAACTATTAACTCAAAAACCCAGAATTCTATTAAAAGGATATTAAGTGGTTTGATATCAATCATAGATGGAATTTCTGAAATAAGCAATAAAGAAGGGGATAGACATGGAAAATTAGAAGTAACATTTATTTCTAAAGAATACGCAACATTGGTTTTAAATGCTACAAAAACCGTTGCTGATTTCCTTTTTATTATATCATTTGCTAATTTAGATACTCAAAAAAAAGGATTACAAAATGACTAACTTATTTTTAAACCAAATGTTAACTCAGGAATATGATGTTCTTTCAAGGATGGGGTACCTTAAAAAGGATATCCCTAAATATATTGAAGATAATCTCAATCCAAGGTTTAAACTCAGGCCATATCAGATTGAAGCGATAGCACGTTTTATTCACTACCTTGAGGAAAATCCCAACCGAAAGAGACCAACACAATTACTGTTTAATATGGCAACAGGTTCAGGTAAAACCCTTTTGATGGCTGCAGATATTCTTTACCTTTACAATAAAGGATATAGAAACTTCCTGTTTTTCGTAAATAGCACTAATATAATAGAGAAAACAAGGGATAATTTTCTGAATCCGCTTTCACCAAAATATCTATTCAATGAAAGGATTAAATTTGAGGATAAAAAAGTAGTAATAAGAGAGGTTTCCAATTTTGATGAAGCAAATGAGGAAGACATAAATATCATTTTCACGACAATTCAAGGGCTTTATAGTCAATTAACTATTTTTAAAGAAAATTCAATAACATTAGAAGATTTCAAAGATAAAAAAATTGTTATGATATCAGATGAAGCACACCATATAAATGCATGGACAAGAAATAAACTTAACAAAACAGAAAGAGAATTAAAAAACACATGGGAACATACAGTAAATAAAATCCTTTCTTCTAACCATGAAAATATTTTACTTGAATATACCGCTACCATTGATTTGGACAATCCAGCAATTTTTGAAAAGTATAAAGATAAAATAATTTTTGAGTACGACTTAAAGCATTTTAGGATTGATGGTTATTCTAAAGAAGTAAAAAGCTTACCAGCAGATTTAGAAAACTGGGAAAGGATGTTACAGGCCATTATTTTAAGCCAATACAAAAGGAAAATCGCTGAAAAATATGGGATAAGGTTAAAACCTGTAATTCTTTTTAAATCTAAAAAAATAAAACATAGTAATAGAGAAAAGAAAAAAGGTGAGTGGTGGGATAGTGTAAAAAATAAGCCTTTTGATAAATATGATTATCCACAAGAAGATTGGGGTTCAATTGAGAACTTTGAATTGTTTAGGGAAAAAATAAACAACTTGACAGGCAGTGAAATAGAGGCCATCAAATCAAATGCTACCGAAACTATATTAAAGAAAGTTTTTAACTATTTTGAAAAGGAAGGAATTACTTTTGACAATCTTGTAACGGAGTTAAAAGAAGATTTTTCAGAAGAAAAATGCATTCTGCTTGATTCTGAAAATATAGACAAAGAAAAACAGATAAAACTAAATACTCTTGAAGATGAAAACAATGAGATAAGAGCCATATTTGCAGTGAAAATGCTTGATGAAGGTTGGGATGTTCTTAATCTATTTGATATAGTCAGACTTTACGATACCAGAGACGGACAATGGACAAGAGATGGCAAATACAAACCCGGCAATACTACTATAGCAGAGAAACAGTTAATTGGAAGAGGAGCAAGATATTATCCTTTTAAATTTAATAAAGATGATGATCCTTTCAAGCGTAAATTTGATAATCAACCTGAAAATGAGCTAAAAATCATTGAAGAATTACACTATCATTGTAAATATGATCCAAAATATTTACAGGAAATTACAAAAGCACTCAAGGAATCTGGAATTATTCCTCTTGAAGAAAAAGAAATTGTCTTGAAAGTAAAATCTATAATTAAAGAAACAGAATTCTGGAAAAAAGGAATTTTGTTTGTAAATAATAGAGAAGAGGTAGATAGAAGCAAGATAGAAAGCATAGATGATATTGATATTGCAAAAATATATAAATACAAATTACCGACAGGATTTATTGAAGAAAAAGTAATTTTTGAAGAAGATAAAACTGTTAACAACTATCCGAAAACAACAATAAAAACATTTCAATTAGGTAATTTTGAAG
>JALWLM010000240.1 GCA_027084145.1 Crocinitomicaceae bacterium
ATCCTATACGTCGGTATGTTTGAAGAAAAAACCGGTGTATCTAATGAACAATGGAAACTCCGAAATAACACCATATCAGTTGCTGACTTTGAAAAAGAACTTTTAGAAAAATATCCTGATTTCGCAAAAATGAGTTATACAATTGCTGTTAATCAAAAAATAAACACAGATAAGACAGCTTATTTAACAGAAAATGACGAAATTGCTATTTTACCTCCTTTTGCCGGAGGATAACTATAAAAAAGAATATCATGAAAGATTATTTTAGAGAAGGTCCGATAAGCTCTGATTTCATTGCTAACTCTATTGCCAAACATCAGTCCAAACATAATATTGGAGCACATAATATTTTTTTAGGACAAGTAAGAGGTGATGAAATTAACGGTAAAAAAGTAAAAGCAATAGACTATACTTGCTATCGTGAAATGGCGAATCAAGAAATTGATCATATAAAAGAAAAAGCTTTTGAAAAATTCAACCTTACTTGTGCACATATATACCATAGTTTAGGAAGAGTTGACACAGGTGAAATTTGCTTATTTGTATTCGTTTCATCTGCTCACCGTAAAGAAAGCTTTGAAGCATCAAGATACATTGTAGAAGAAATAAAAAAACTATCACCTATTTTTGGGAAAGAAATTTTTGAAGACGAAAGTCATCAATGGAAAGTGAACAAATTTGATGAATTATGATTGATATTACACAAAAGAACTCTACACTTCGCGAAGCCAAAGCTCAAGCTGTTTTAGAGGTTGGTAACGAAGAAACCATAAAACGAATTCAAGAGGACAGTGTTCCTAAAGGAAATGTTTTCGAAATGTCAAAAGCATCGGGATTATTAGCGGTTAAAAAAACACCTCTAATGCTTCCTGATTGTCATCCTTTACCTATTGAATCTACTAAAATTGATTACGAAATAAAAGGTCTTTCCATTATCATTACCGTAACGGTAAAAACCATTTACAAAACAGGTGTGGAAGTTGAAGCAATGCATGGTGCAGCAAATGTTGCTCTTTGCATGTACGACATGCTTAAGCCCATTGACAAGAAAATCACTATCAATCAAGTTAAACTACTGGAAAAGTCCGGCGGAAAGTCTGATTTCAAAGATCGTTTCAGAAAAGATTTAACTGCCTCTGTTATTGTTTGTTCTGATACGATTAGTGCAGGACAAAAACAAGATAAAGCAGGTAAAGCAATCATTAAAAAGTTAGAGGATTCTAATATCATTATCAATACTTATAAAATTATTCCGGATGAAGCTGAGTTAATCCGCAAAAACTTAGAAGATGAACTCGACCAATCGGATATCATTATTTTTTGTGGGGGAACCGGTCTTTCTTCTCGCGATGTAACATCAGACACACTGAAACCTTTATTAGAAAAAGAACTACCGGGTGTTGAGGAAGCTATT
This sequence comes from Crocinitomicaceae bacterium, assembly GCA_027084145.1. GTDB lineage: Bacteria > Bacteroidota > Bacteroidia > Flavobacteriales_D > Crocinitomicaceae > UBA4466. The sequence goes on from JALWLM010000240.1 coordinate 1,415, forward strand.
AGAAGTTATGGCCAACAACGAACACCTTATGCAATGTTAAGTCGAACAGTAGCAGGAACAATAGGTAAACATATTGTCTTAGCGCTTCCCGGTTCTACACGAGGGGCAGCTGAATCAATGGATGCTGTTTTTCCTCATTTATTGCATGCTTTTCGTATTCTGAACAACAAACCCCACAAGGAAGATAAACGATAAACCTTATTTGATGTAAAATGATTTTTTGATGAGCAAAACACTATTATATATCATTTTACTGCTTTGGGTATTTATCTTTAGTCAATGCTCTAGCAAGCAAAATCAAAAGCCAATTACTATTGCCGGAGCTGCAAGTTTACAATATGTTTTACCTGTTCTTATAGATACATTTGAACATCTTTACGGCATTAAATGCAGACAAATAATCGGTTCTACAGGAAAATTGACAACTCAAATAGAAAACGGAGCTCCTTATGATGTCTTCCTGTCAGCAAATAATGAGTTTTCAAATTACCTATATAAAAAAGGGTTAACAGTAAACCGACCTAAAATATATGCATTAGGTCGGTTAATTTTATGGAACATTAAAGATGCTACTTCTTTAAAAGAAAACTTAATTTCCTCTAAAAACAAACATATTATTATTGCTAATCCAAAAATGGCCCCTTATGGAATAGCCGCTAAAGAAGTTTTAGAGAATTTGAATTTATATACCACATTACAGTCTAAATTAATTTTTGCAGAAAGCATCTCCCAAGTGAATCAATTTCTTCTATCTTCAAATAAAAATATTGGATTTACTGCTAAGTCATCCATTTTTTCAAAAGCCATGAAAAATAATGTTAAATGGGTAGAAGTACCTCAAAAATATCATCATCCTATACTCCAAACAATTGTTATTTTAAAAAATAAAAAATCACATTCAAAAGCAAAAGAATTTTATTCTTTCTTATTTTCAAGGAAGGCAAAAAAAATCTTAGTTCAATTTGGTTACAAAATACCCAATGAATAGTTTTAAAGGAAATATTCGTCATATTCTAACAAAAGGAAATATTTCAATTGTCACCATTGATTTAGGAAATGATATTCATATAAAAACCATTGTTATAGAAACACCTGAAACAAATGAATGCTTGAAACTCAATCACGCCATAACAATACTTTTCAAAGAAACAGAAACTAATATAGGTCGATTATCTGAAAACGACAAAATCAGCACCGTAAATGCTATTGACGGCACTCTCTTAAGAATAGAAAAAGGAACATTATTAAGTAATGTTATTTTACAAACACCTATCGGTGTTATCACATCTACAATATTCTCAGAAACAATAAATACATTACCTTTGAATATTGGTGATAAAGTCACTGCTTTTATCAATCCTCATGAAATAATGCTTTCTTATTAATGAATTGGACCCCTATCATATTAACTTTTAAATTAGCATTTTTCACTACACTGATATTAGTCATCATCGGTATCCCTTTAGCAAACTGGTTAGCAAATACCAAATACAAAATCAAGCCGGTCATTGAAGCAATAATCAGCATGCCTTTAGTTCTACCTCCCACCGTCTTAGGGTTTTATTTTTTACTTACTTTCAGCCCTTCCGGTAGTATTGGTAAAATATTAAATGATCTATTTGATATTCAACTGGTTTTTTCATTTTCCGGGCTTGTTCTTGCATCTGTTATTTACAGTTTACCATTTATGATTCACCCTATACAGTCCGGACTTTCTTCAATTCCTTCGTCCTTAAAAGAAGCTTCTTATCTTATGGGAAAATCAAAAACAACGACTCTATTTAGAGTTTTATTACCTAATATCAAAAAATCACTAATTACAGGTATTGTATTATCCTTTGCTCATACGATAGGTGAATTTGGTGTTGTGCTAATGATTGGAGGAAATATACCCGGTGAAACAAAAGTTGCATCGATTGCTGTATATGATGAAGTAGAAGCTTTAAATTATGCAGGAGCCAATATGTATTCTCTTATATTGTTATCCATATCTTTTGTGGTTCTTTTAACAGTCTATTTAATCAACGGAGGATATTTAAAACGTTTTTGGGAATGATAAAACTCAACGTACATAAAACACTCTCTTTATCCGGGAATAAAATCAAATTCTCAATTGATATTTCATTAAGAGAAGGGTTGTTTTATACGTTATACGGGTCTTCAGGTGCTGGTAAAACAACTGTTTTACGTATGCTTGCAGGAATCACTCAACCCACAGAAGGAAAAATTGAAGTGAACGGAAAAAAATGGTTTGACAGTACATCACGGATCAACCTCAAGCCACAAGAACGTAACATAGGCTTTGTTTTTCAAGACTACGCCTTGTTTCCAAATATGACTGTGCGAGAAAACCTCCTTTTTGCATTAAACAACAAAAAAGACGATTCCATCATAGACGAATTAATTGAAATAATGGAATTAGGAGATTTTCAAAATCGTAAACCAAAAACACTCTCCGGAGGACAGCAGCAAAGAACGGCTTTAGCACGTGCATTAGTTCAAAAGCCTAAAATCCTTCTACTCGACGAACCTTTATCTGCTTTGGATAGAGATACACGCTTTAAATTACAAGATTATATTAGAACAATACATCAAAAATTCAATCTCACCACTATTCTGGTCAGCCATGATATTGGAGAAATCATTAAACTTTCAGACTATGTGTTTGAATTGAAAAATGGCTGTGTTATTCGGCAGGGGACTCCTAATGAACTATTTGTTTCTAAAAAATTGAGTGGTAAATTCCAGTTTATAGGAGAAATATTACATATTGAAAAACAAGAAATTATCTATATTGTTACTGTTTTAATACAAAATAACATTGTCAAAGTCATCGCCCAAGAAGAGGAAATACATAGCTTAAAGGTTGGCGAAAAAATTATTGTTGCTTCAAAAGCTTTTAATCCTACTTTACAAAAAATAAAATATTTACCCCAATAATTCTAAAAACTGTCTTTTATCATTTTTATTATGCTTTTATGAATCTACTTTTGATTTATTAAATGTATTGTACAATGG